>JBILVS010000273.1:0-3092 GCA_044370335.1 Caulobacterales bacterium | reverse complement strand
TGATATAATTTTGTATAGACAGGCATTCTCTGATCATCCTTTAAATAAATAAGAGCCTCTAAAAAAGCAGCATAAAATAGAAGATCAGGGTAATAGTCTGTTAGTATGTTTGTTTGATTCTCATTTGTAATTAAATTAGGTCTTCCTATGTAAGTTATTTGGTAATTATATGCTTTATCCGGAGTTGGAACGATCAGATAATACTCATAAGGACTTGCATCTGCTCTAAAGGATATATAATCTGAGTAAAACAGAGGAGGATTAGCGGGGTCACTTAAATTAACATTCGGCCAGTAATTTATACAGAACTCATAACTTCTAGGAAGCAGGACAACGTTATTTATAAGTAATGCATCCTCCGAGCCGTAGCTTATTGAAATAGTTTCCTGCCAATCAGCAGGTTTTTTAATAGTTGCATTGTTTACTTGAAACTTTTTAGGTTCTGTTGCCTTTTGAAAACCAAGAGTATTTAGCTCTTTCCAGATTTTCTGCTGTCCCATCTCAATAAAATAGGGAATGGCAGCAGCAAATTCAATGCTACCGCCTCTATTGGCATAAGCTATTATCTGGTTAAAGAGAGTAGTATAATTCATTTAAGCTTTTTATGTACCGGTAACTGTTACCCAAGCACCATTATCATATATTCTAAGATTACTACCAGTTGTATTATAATAAGCAAACCCGCTTACTTGGTTAGCAGCAACTTCAACAGAAGCAGACGGCCCAGATGGAAATACAAAAGGTGTCCCATTAGTAAGACCGACACCGCTAGCAATTGTATTTATTGAAACTACGTTTTGCCATACTCCAGCATTATTTACAAAATCAAAAATCTGTAAAAAACCAGTCGTAATATTAAAAATCACAGTGCCAGGTTTTACTTTATATGTAGAACTATTTACTACGTAAGGAGTAACGTTTTCTAGTTTATCTCTCTGCGTAGTGGTAACACTAGGAAAAGCAAAAGTAGCGTTAGGATTATTAGTTCCGGTAGTTTGATCACTGGTAATAGTAAGACCGCTTAAAGCGGTAATGTTTGATAAGTCTGCCATATGTTTCCTTTTTCTTTTTTATTATAACACAAAGTACTTATAACTCTTAAAAATCGTATAAATGTAATTATTTTTGAAAATTACATTTTTGAATAAATTGCTGTATCTTTATGGCGTCCTGTTGATATTGCTGCTCTGCTGCTGTTTGTATGTAGTTTAAAAAATCAGCATTAGTAGTATCAAGTTCTGTGTCTTCGTTTAAGTCGTAAATGGTATTAAAACGATAATAAAATAAATCCTGATTATTTATTTTAGTGCCATACAAAGATAATAATTCCAAGATTTTATTAATCGCCTCTTGCGGTCCACTTATTCCTAATGATATTAAATCAAGTAACAAATAAACATTTTCAAAATCAGGAAGGATTGAATTAACGATTTCTTCTGTTTTTTCTGTTGTATAATTTTTATGTAACAATAAAAAATTTCTAAACTCATTAAGATATTTTTTTATAGATTCAGGAGGCGGCACTGGTACTGGATCAAATAATCCTATTGTCCCAAGCCCCGTACCAACCGATAGAATACAAGTACGATTAGCAGAAGGATTAATAGCATTGTTATAAGCCCATGATAATGCTGCGGGGTTGTTCTGGAATACTCCTCCGTCAATTTTAGAATCAACTGCTGGAAAATAAATAGGAGCGGCGCTTGTTGATAAAGCTACGTCTTGAACTAGATAATTCTGACCTTCGAGCCCTCTGAATTTTATATTTGAATATAACACCGGACGATAAGCTTTAACATCAGTGCCGACATCTGGTACTTGCGTTGTATAGATTTCAACGCTAGGAATTAGTACATTAGTTTTTAGCTGAAACATTTTGCTTTGCCCAAATTTAGCATTTAGCAGGGCTTTTAAGTTTGTATTTTGATACCATGTTTGATCGCCATATAGAATGGTATTTATTTTCTGCAATGTTGAGACAGGAGGATAAAAAATACTACTTGGGTTGTTACTTCCGTTGTTTAAAGGATTCTGTTGAGCTAAAAATAGCTCGATCATATCATCGGGACTATAACCGCTTGCATATGCTAAGGCCTGAATACCTCCGATAGAAGTCCCAGCTATAATATTAAAATATTTATATATCTGATTACTTGGTATGCCTGCATCACGGCAAAAGTATTTCATGAAATAAGCAGAAAATAAACCTTTCATGCCGCCGCCATCAAAAGAAAGAACTTTATCTATTTTCATCAAAGTCTCTATAGATAATATTTACAATGTTTCTAAGGGAGGTATTAAAGCTTGAATTGAATGACAATCAGTAATAAGAGTGTTAAGAATAGTTATTAGATCAGAGCCTTTTGGCGCTCCTTCTGGTACTTGTGCAATTAAATTATTACTATCTTCAATAGTTTGTGTTGTTGAAGACTGTAAAGCTAGATACCATGCTTTTTGCGTTTCTGGATTAGCAGGGCTATAATAACCGAATAAATAACTACCATTCTGATTAACACATTGTACATCTGATGGTATAGAAGCATAAATAGAAGGTTGGCTAAACACTTGTGCTACTACACTATTAAAATATAATAAATCAACTTGGGTTTGAGTTATGATTTTTAAATTTGGCAAATTTTGAACGCTCATTTTTGTTTCTCCTAGTAAAGTTATAATAAATTTATGTTTCCGGTATCGTTAATTTTCTTGTCCTATATCAGAATAAAAAACATGTATTTCTAAAACAGCATCGCCGTTTAACAACTCTTCTCCATCATTTACTAAAGTTAAAGGGTAACCTAATACGGATTTATATGGTTTAGGATTGCAGTTATTGACGTTAATTAAAATAAATTGATCCTCTAAAATGTCTAAAAAATCAATGGTATTTACTTCGCCAAAAACAAGTTCACCAAGCATTACTTTTAAGATTGCCCCTTGACACTTGTAAGGCACAAGATTTTTTAATTTTCTTATGCCGATTCTATGAGGAATGATACAGTTTAAAATCGTTGTATCTAAAATAACAAAAGGCTCTTCTTTTAAAGACAATAATTCATCAGGAGTTATAATCTTTTTTTCATATCCAAAAT
>JBILVS010000243.1:0-3100 GCA_044370335.1 Caulobacterales bacterium | reverse complement strand
GCGGGTCCGCACGGGGCGGGGCGCCGCAACCCCTTGGTCTGCGAGCGTCTCCATGACCCCCATGAAGAACGGCAGATCCTCCACCCGCACCCGCTTTTCATAGACGGTGAGGATGAAGCGGCCGGCCGTGGTCTCGAGCAGGAAGTTGGAGTTCTCCACCCCTTCCGCGATCCCCTTGAACGCCAGAGCCTCACCCGCGTCATAGGCGGCAAGCAGCGCGTTGAGTTCTTCGTCGGTGATGTCGGTGTAGACGGCCATGCGCCGATCTTAGCGCAAGAATCGCGCCGACCAGGCGCTCAAGTCAGGACCCGCCCTGAAGCGTCAGCCGGCTCGATTGCCGCATGGCTTCAAACAGCATCTCCACAATGGCGTGCGGCGGGGCGTCGAAGAACCCGGCCCGCCCGTGCTCCATCTCTTGCCGCCAGGCCGCGACCCCTTCAATGAAGGGCTGCGAGAGCGCCGCGCCGCTGGTCTCCAACGTGTCCACCGCGTCTTGCAGCGCTTCCGCCGTGATCGGCACATGCCCGATCGACAGGTTCTTGACCCCTTCGCCGGCCTCAAACCCCTCCGGCAGGGGCGCGTTCAGCACCTCCATGTGCACCCCGATACGGCCGCCGACGCTTTCCACGGCCCCGATCCGCACCCGCATGGTGGTGTCCCCCGGAGGCTTCAGGGTCCACACCTGGCCCGGGAAAAACAAAGGAGCGCTCATTCCGGCCGCCTCACGCTTCCGCCACGATCCGCGGCAGTTTGAACACGACGTCTTCATCCGTGAGCCGGACATCCTCAAGCGTCACGCTGAACCGCCCCTGCAGCGCTTCGATAACCCCCTGCACGAGATCCTCCGGCGCGCTGGCGCCGGCCGTGACGCCGACCCGCCGGGCGCCCACAAGCCAGGCCCAATCGATGTCCTGCGCCGAAGCGATCAGCCGCGCGGCTTTCGCTCCCGCCCGCTCCGCGACTTCCACAAGCCGCACCGAGTTGGAAGAGTTCGGCGCCCCGATCACAAGCACCAGGTCCGCCCCTTTCGCCAAAGCTTTCACCGCCTCCTGACGATTGGTCGTGGCGTAGCAGATGTCTTCCTTGTGGGGGGCGGCGACGGCAGGGAAGCGTCGTTGAAGCACCGCAACGATCGCGGCGGTGTCGTCCACAGAGAGGGTCGTCTGCGTCACAAACGCGAGCCGGCTGGGATCTTTGGGCTGAAACGATTCGGCGTCGGCCACCGTTTCGATGAGCGCGATGGCCCCCTCAGGCAGCTGACCCATTGTCCCGATCACTTCGGGGTGGCCCGCGTGCCCGATCAGAACGATTTCAAACCCGGCCGCGTGGTGGCGTTCAGCCTCGACGTGAACCTTCGACACCAGCGGGCAGGTGGCGTCGACATAAATCATCTCCCGGCGTTCGGCCTCCGCCGGCACTGCTTTCGGCACGCCATGGGCGGAAAAGATCACCGGCCGATCGGGCGGACATTCATGAAGTTCCTCTACGAACACCGCCCCTAGAGCCTCGAGTCGCTCCACGACATGCCGATTGTGCACGATCTCGTGCCGCACATAGACCGGCGCCCCCCATTTCTGCAGGGCGCGCTCCACGATCTGGATGGCGCGGTCGACCCCAGCGCAGAAGCCCCTGGGGCTGGCGAGCAGGATCGTCAACGGCGCAGGGTTCGGGTTGTGGCCGGCTTGGCCGTCGGCAGGGGTCACAGGAGGTGGGGCCTTTCGGATCGCAAGGGCAAGGTCCGGCGCCCTCCCTTATTGCGGGTCCGGGCGGGCGCCGTTATCACCCGATATAGACGATGCCGCGCCAAGTGCGAAGGCAGGGCGTTGCCCTGTCGCAGTCGCAAAGGCGGGGTACAAGGCGGGATCAGCCGGAAAGAGACGACACGATGCAGCTGAAGCGGGCCCTGGCGGCGATGGTTCTTCTTCCGGCCCTCGCGGCGTGCGCCACGGGCGGCGACGAGCCGAGCGCGCCTGACACCAACCCCGGGTTCTTCGCCCGTGCCCTGGGCGCTGACGATGAACCCAACGCTGGCCCATGTCCGCTGATGGGCGCGCTGTATGAAACCTCCCGTATCGTCGAGTTCCAAGACCCGACCGTCCAGCGCTACGCCAACATCGCCTTTACCGGCGAAATGCAAGGCGTCCGCGGGCTCTGCCGCTATGTCGGCGAAGCCCCGATCGTGATGTCGATCGATGTCGACATGGCCTTCGGGCGGGGCCCGGCGGCGCAAACCAACCAGCGCACCTACACCTACTGGGTCGCGGTGACTCGGCGGGGCAGCGGTCTGCCGCTCGCCAAGCAGTATTACACCGTCGACGTCCGCTTCCCCAACGGCGAAGACGTGATGACCACGACCCAGACCATCCAAGGTATCGTGATCCCCCGCGCCAACGCCGACATTTCCGGTGAGAACTTTGAAGTGCTTGTGGGCTTTGAACTCACCGAAGATCAACTCGCCTTCAACCGAGACGGTCGCCGCTTCCGGGTGAACGCGCCGGACAGCTGAGCCGAACCATGACCGATCTAGCAGAAGAGCTGTCGGCGATCGTGGGCGCGGCCTTCGAAGCCGAAGACCTCGACGCGCGTTTCGGCGCGGTTTCCGCTTCAGCCCGACCCGACCTTGCGCCTTTCCAATGCAATGGCGCGATGGCGGCGGCGAAAGTCGCCGGCAAGCCGCCGCGCGCCATCGCCGAGGCGGTCGCGGTGCGGCTGAGCGGGCACCCGCGGGTCACAGAAGTGACGATTGCCGGCCCCGGATTCCTGAACCTCTCCGTCCCCGACGCGGCCCTCAACGCCCGCGCCGAAGCCGCCCTCACGCCGAAAGCCGGCTTCGACGGCGACTTGAGCGGACAACGCTTCATCGTTGATTATGGCGGCCCCAACGTCGCCAAGCCCATGCATGTCGGCCATCTCCGCTCCTCCATTTTGGGCGAAAGCCTGAAGCGCATCCTGCGTTTCGCCGGCGCCCAGGTCTGGGGCGACGCCCATTTCGGCGACTGGGGCTTCCAGATGGGCCTAATGATCGCGGTCATCGAAGAGGCCTTTGGGCCCAAGGCTGTGACGGAAGAAGCCCTGTCAGTCATCAAACTGGATTGGCTGC
>JBILVS010000242.1:0-3115 GCA_044370335.1 Caulobacterales bacterium | reverse complement strand
TGCCTTGCAGACGGCCCATGGTGATCCTCCCTTTTTTGCTTCTTGGCGAGGCGCTTATCGGGGGGCAACATGAAGGGCCCGTCAAGGCGCAGGCGCGCTTTGCGGGGAGGGGTGGTCAGGGGGCGGCGGGTCTGGAGCGATCCCGCGGCCGATTGGCTCTTTAAGTTGGGGTTCAATCCCTCCTTCCCCGCCGCGCGGCCTGCCTATCAGGCGAACATTTCCGATGGGCGCTGATGCCGATCCCACCAAGGGAGCAACCTCGCGAGGTCCCCCTCACAGCGCCAACTGCCGCTTGCCGCTCCTCGAACCGATCCGCGCCCTGAAGAGAAGATAGGCCTTCACCCCCGACCGCTTGGTGCGAATGGGCTGAGAGTATTCCGGGGGCGGACGGGGTTGGATAAGGCGCCGCCTATCCCTCACGCCGCCGCAATCGCCTTGGGCCGCCGTGTGATCGGGAGGGGCGCATCAAGCTTTTCCCAATCGATGAGCCCATCCCCGGCCGCGTCCTCGTAATGCAGGGCGCTGTTGGCTTCGTATTGCGGCCGGATACGATCGGTGAGCAGCCCGCGCGCTTGAAGTTCGGGCTCAGCCGCTTAACCAGCAAATGCTGGAACACCCCGGTGATCTGGCTTTGGAGGATGTTCGCGCTCGCTTTCTCAAGATCAAAGCCGTATTCCCGCGCCACATCCAGGCCGAACAGCCGGTCGCGCATGATGAGGCTGGCCTGATAGGCGAACTCGGCCCAGTCCTCGATCTCCTCCTGGGGCAGGGTTTTGATCCAGTCTTCCAGGTAATTGAAGCTGAAGGCGACGTGCCGACCCTCATTCCGCATCATAAGCTTCACCGCCTGTTTCAACAGCGGATCGCGGGTGGTTTGGGCGATCGTGCCGAAGGCGGCCAAGGTCAAGCCTTCGATGATGAGCTGCATTCCGATGAACTTTTGGGCCCAGCCCGGGTCCTCAAACATCTTGTCGATGAGCGCTTTCAGGTTGTCGTTGATTGGGGAGAGCGCCCCGCATCGTTTGCTGAGATACGTCTTGAAGGCCTTGATGTGGGGGTCATTGAAGGCCCCGCTCCCCGCATAGAGCTTGGCGTCGGCGGTGGGCTCAAAGGTCACAAGCTGCGAGGCCACGATCATCGCGCCCACGATCATCAAGCCCACGATCATCGCGCCCTGGCCGTCGTGCAGGAACTGCGCGATGATCTGGGCCTGCCCTGTCCAGGAGAAGCGAATTTTTTCGGCTTCGCTCAGGGCTTCGTGCTCAGGGTATCCGTTGAAGGCGCTGGTCAGGAGCTCCATCGGGTAACCGGCGAAATCCACTGGCGCGTCCCCGTCGATGTCCAGCGTCGCGTTCCAGCTGTGGCGTTTGCCGAGCTCACAAGGCTGCCGGAGCTTCCCGTTCTTGCTTTCATAATCCCGTTAGGACGAGCCGGTCAGGGCGGAGTGACAACTCTCCCTGATCGTCTCCACCTCAGCCATGGTCAGCTTCTTAGCGAAAGCGACCGAAAACGGCCTGATGGTCTGCGGCGGTGCGGCGAAGAGCTGAACGCGCATGGGGGCATCCTTGGCCGTGACGGCTAAAGCCACATTTTGTGGAAAGGACTGTGGCCCGCTCCCTGCGGTGGCGGGAGCGGACAAATGACGCAGGCGTCAAGTTGGTCTGAGCCCGATGTGCAGCGCGAGATTTGACAGGATCGCGACCGTGAATGCACAACAATCCCAACGGCATCCCGTCCTTCTATGTCCGCTGTCGATCCTGCGGCGGAAGAGCAAATGTCCGTCTTTACCATAGGGCCGGCGGGGCCGGCCCTATGGTTGTAAGGTACGAGGGACGGGATGTCGGAACCCCGCACGCGAGAGCGCCGCTTTAGCCATATTCAGACAGCCGAGGACGCGGCTGGCCTCATCAATGTGGCCCTCGGGCAGCTGACCTATATTCTCTACCGCGCGCCTGCGACCGAGCGTTATGTGCGCTTTGAGATCCCCAAGCGCGGCGGCGGCATGCGGCTCATCGCCAGCCCCGTCGGCACAGTGCGAGCTGGCCAAAAGGCCCTCGCCAAGCTGTTGAAGGACGCTTACGAGGCCCACCCTGCCGCCCAAGGCTTCATCGCCAAACGCAGCGTCGCCACCAATGCGGCCGAACATGTCGGCCAGCATCTCGTTCTGAATATCGACCTCAAAGACTTCTTCCCCACGATCAATTTTGGCCGCGTCCGGGGCCTGTTCATGGCCGCGCCCTTCGGCATGGGCCCCGCGGCGGCGTCGGTGCTGGCGCAGCTCTGCATCGACCGCAACGGCCTGCCGCAGGGCGCGCCGACCTCACCCGTCCTGTCGAACTTCATCGCCGCAGGCCTTGACCGTCGCCTCGCGCGCCTCGCCCGGCAGAACCGACTGCGCTACACCCGCTACGCCGACGACATCACCTTCTCCACCAAGGATGCGCAGTTTCCGCCCGCGGTGGCGACGCTGACCCCCGGCGGCGCCGATGCGCCGGTCCAGATCGGTCCCGATCTCGCCAAAGCGATCGCCTCGGCGGGTTTCGCCATCAACGACAAGAAGGTGCGCCTGCAAACCCGCCACACCCGTCAGAGCGTCACGGGCCTGACGGTCAACACCCGGATCAATATCGAGCGCGAGCGCATCCGGCGCCTGCGGGCGATGCTCCACGCCTGGGACAAGTTCGGCCTCGAAGCGGCGGGCGCAGACCACTTCGCCAAGTGGAAGCCCAAGCCCCGCGGCGGCCGCGTCGATCATCCCGGTAAGAGCTTCCGCAACGCGGTGTATGGCGAGCTCGCCTATCTCAAGATGGTCCGCGGCGCCGGCGATCCGGTGTTCTTAAGGCTCTGCGCCAAGCTCATCGATCTGGACCCCACGCCGTCGCAGTTCATCCGGCAGATGGTCTTCGGCGCCAACGATTTCGACGTCTTCATCAGCCACGCGAGCGAGGACAAGGAAGCCATCGCCCGTCCCCTGCATGCGGCCCTCGCTAAGCGCGGGATCAAGGCCTTCCTCGATGAAGAGCACATCGCCTGGGGCGAAAGCTTCACCCGCAAGATCAATCTGGCGTTGGGTGCGGCGCGCACGGTCGTGGCGGTGGTCTCGACCAACTCCGTC
>JBILVS010000093.1:0-11162 GCA_044370335.1 Caulobacterales bacterium | reverse complement strand
GGACATGTTCGAGCAGGCCAAGAAGAACGCGCCCTGCATCATCTTCATCGATGAAATCGATGCCGTGGGCCGGCACCGGGGCGCTGGTCTTGGCGGCGGCAACGACGAACGCGAGCAGACCCTGAATCAACTTCTTGTTGAGATGGACGGCTTTGAGGCCAACGAAGGCATCATCATCATCGCGGCCACCAACCGGCCGGATGTGCTCGACCCTGCGTTGCTGCGCCCAGGCCGGTTCGACCGGCAGGTCGTGGTGCCGAACCCGGATGTGACGGGGCGGGAGAAGATTTTGCGCGTCCACACCCGGAGCGTGCCGATCAGCCAGGACGTGGATCTGAAGACGATCGCACGCGGCACGCCCGGCTTCTCGGGGGCGGACCTCGCCAACCTTGTGAACGAGGCGGCGCTTTTGGCGGCGCGTCGGGGCAAGCGGGTGGTGACCTCGCGGGATTTCGAGGACGCGAAAGACAAGGTCATGATGGGCGCCGAGCGCCGGTCGATGGCCATGTCGGAAGAGGAAAAGAAGCTCACGGCCTACCATGAAGGCGGCCACGCGGTGGTGGCGCTCAACGTGCCGGCAACCGACCCTGTCCACAAGGCGACGATCGTGCCGCGGGGTCGTGCCTTGGGCATGGTCATGCAGCTGCCCGAGCGGGATAAGCTGTCGATGAGCTATGAGCAGATGATGAGCCGAATGGCCGTCCTCGCGGGCGGTCGGGTGGCGGAAGAGATCATCTTCGGCAAGGAGAAGATCACCTCCGGGGCGTCTTCCGACATCGAGCAGGCCACGCGACTTGCGCGGATGATGGTCACGCGCTGGGGCTATTCGGATGAGCTTGGCACCGTGGCCTACGGCGAAAACCAGGACGAAGTGTTTCTCGGCATGAGCGTGGCCCGGCAGCAGAACATCTCGGAAGAGACCGCCAAGAAGATCGATGCGGAAGTGAAGCGGCTCGTGGATCATGGCTTCAACGAAGCGCGCCGGATCCTGACCGAGCGTCGGGACGAGCTGGAACGGATGGCGCAGGCGCTTCTGGAATACGAAACCCTGACTGGGGAGGAGATCCAGAAGGTGCTTCGCGGGGAACGACTGGAACGGCCGGAGGACCTGCCTGTCCCAGCCATGCCGCCGAGCCCGAGCCTTCCTGTCATTGACGACGAAGAGGACGATCCACGGCCAGCCCGCGGCTGGGGTCCTGAACCGCGACCCGCCTAATTCCGGCGGACTTGGGCGGCTCGCTTGGGCGGACTTTCCCTTCTCGTCGGCGCCATCGGCGATGTGTTCGGCCAGCCCCTTCGGGGGCTGGTCCTGCTTTGCGCCGGGCTTGCCGTTGCTCTGATCGTGGGCCTGTCGTGGGCGGCGCTGACCTATCTTGTGCCGCTGGTCCCCTGGCAGGGATGGATCGGATTCGGGGCTGAAGCGGCGGCTTCGGTCGCCGTGATTGCCCTTGCGGTGGTGCTGAGCCCGGTCGTCACCATGATCCTGGGTGGGGTGTTTTTGGATGTCGCCGCCGACCGGGTCGAGCGCCTGCGGTTCCCCCAAGATCCGCCGGGGCGAGGGCTCACCCTGCCGCAGGCGCTTGCGGCCTCGGCGCGGATCGTGGGGGTGGCTCTGCCGCTCAACATGCTCGCGCTGCCGCTGCTGTTCGTGCCGATCCTTGGGATCGCGGTCTATTGGGTGCTGAACGGCTTTCTTCTGGGGCGGGAGTATTTTTCGCTGGCGGCCCTGCGGTTTCGGCCTTGGGCGGAGGCTGCGGCCCTGCGGCGAAAAGCTTGGGGACCGGTGTTCGTCGCGGGGCTTGCGCTTGCGGTCTGGATGACCATCCCGCTTCTAAACGCCCTGACCCCGCTTTTCGGCGTCGCGCTGATGGTCCGGCTGCACAAGGCGCTGGCTCCTTCTTTGCCCTGAGAATTCGCGCAGAGATACCGGTGCTGTCGGATGAACACGCGCTTTCGGCGTGTGGGGCTGGAGACGGCCGTCTGACGGGCGTAGCGCCTTGCTGTTCAGCCAGCGCCGGAGCCGCCCCGTGGGCCTGATATCCACCTACGCCGTTTGGATCACCCGGCCGATCGCCGACGCCTTCGAAGATCCGAAGACGCTGGGGCGGGTGGTCTTCGCCTATTTCGCGATCCTTCTGCTCGTTTACGGGGTTCGGTGCGGTTCGTCGACACCGCCGAAGACGTGATCATGTGGCGGAATGTGTCGGCCTCGGCCTTGCCGGCGCCGCACCAGCAGCAAATCTTCACGCCACTTCCGATCATCATTGGTCATTATTTGTCGCCATATCATGCCTCCTTCGGAGGCTACGGCTTATATGCTGATCGATCTTTTGGGCGTTTTCGGCTCAATTTCTCTTGAGTGGCGCTATGAGTGCGCCCTTCGCCGGGTGATATGGGTGTTTTTCAATTTATAGTCTCGCGTTTTGTATCATATCTTGTCTTGTGCCGCCGTGCCGGACGGGGTCATTGTCTTTTCTATGTCTACGTGTACTTCTTATGGCGTGCCATCGTATTGAGCGCGCTGTTCCTGACCTGCGCTTGTCTCACCCATCCAACCCAAGGGGCGATCCTAGTTGTGGTGGGGTTTGCTCGGCTCGAAGGGCGGGGCAAACTTGGGCGATACAACAGGGTGTTTGCGACGGCCCTCTCGCTCTGGTCGCGGCCATGGGCCGGGTCGATGGGATGGAAGCAAACATTTTGCTCATCCTCGCCTCGATTTATCGCAACCCGCTGATCAGCGCTTTTGCGGCTTATGCTCTCTGGTCTTGATTGCGATCCTTGCGCGGGCGGTGCAGCCGGGGAACCTGCGGTATGCGGTCCTGGTGCTTTTGCCGCTGGTGGGCTCCTTCGGGACCGATGTGACGCCGCTGACGGTCATTCTGGGGATGCTCCTGTTCACGGCGGCCTGTTTTGCGACACACAAGGCCGAAGAGACTAAGACGTTCATCATCAAATACGCGCCGCCTTTCGCGCCGTTGTCGGTGGTGTTCGACCAGGGGGCCGAAGGCGGCAGTGTCAGCAGCATCAACCGGGCGTTCTGGCTGTGCCAGACGGTGGGGCGGCGACAGACCTGAGGCCTGTCGGGCCCCAACGGCCCCTGGCGAGGGAGGCCCGCGCCCTTTATGGTGTGCCGGCTCTTGGCAAGAGGAGGCCTGCGCCATGTTTAAAGACGCCGTGATCCAGGCGATGGTCACCACCAGCCGTCCAGAGGCTTCGAAAGCATTTTATCAGGAGACGCTCGGACTGACGCTCCTCAGCGAGGACCAGTTCGGCATCCAGTTCGCCGGCAAGATCGGCTTTCTGCGTGTGGCGAAGGCGCCGGGGATGATCCCCGCGGCGCATGCGGTGATGAACTTCATGGTCGAAGACGCCGTCGCCGCAGCCCGCGTCTTGGCCGCCAAAGGCGTGAAGATGGAACGTTTCGGCTTCCTGCAGCACGACGAGGACGGGCTTTGGACCTCGCCCGACGGGGCTAAGGTGGGCTGGTTCCGGGACCCCGACATGAACTTGATCGGGCTGGTGCAGACGCCATGATCTTTCGCCCCGCGGCGGTCGGCGATAGTCCCGCGATCATGCAGCATAAGCGGGGCGAGGGCTATGCCGGCCTCGTCGGCCGCTGGCCGCAGGAGGCGGACGAGGCGGAATTCGGCAAGGCCGACAGCGCCTTTCTTTTGGCCGACGATGGGGCGGGCCCTTTGCGCTTTGTGATGCTGCCGCGCCTGGATAAGGCCTTCGGCAACGTGTTGCTGCGGCGGATCGCGGTGGCTGAACCGAGCCAGGGGGTGGGGAGCGCTTTGCTGCGCTATGCGGCGGCCTATGTCTTCGCCCAGCCGGCTGCCAATCGCCTTTATCTTCATCCCCACAGCCGCAATCGTTGGGCGATTGAGGCCTATGCGCGGTTCGGCTTCAAGGAAGAGGGTATCGAGCCGCTGAGCTATAGGCGCGCGGACGGCCAGCGGGAAGGCAATGTGCTCATGTCGCTGCCGGGTCCGGAGTGGGAGGCGTTCGCATGAGGGCTGCGCCGCTGCTGATGGGGATTGTGAACGTCACGCCGGACAGCTTTTCCGACGGAGGCCGGTTTTTCGCTCGCACCGACGCGGTGGACCACGCTCTGCATCTGGCGCAGAGCGGCGCCGATTGGCTCGACATCGGCGGAGAAAGCACGCGCCCAGGGGCGGCGCCGGTTTCTGTGGAGGAAGAGCTTGATCGGGTTCTGCCGGTCATCGAAGCGCTGCGGGCGCGGATCGACACGCTGCTGTCCATCGACACGATGAAGCCCGCGGTGGCGCTAGCGGCCTTGGCGGCGGGGGCGCGGCTGTGGAACGATGTGAGCGGCTTCCGGGCGGCGGAGAGCCTGGCAGTGGCGGCTCAACTCAAGGCGCCGGTGGCGATCATGCACATGCAGGGCGAACCGCGCACCATGCAAGCCGCGCCGCACTATGAGGACGTCGTCGCCGAGGTGGGCGATTTCCTGGCGCAGCAAGCTCAGGCGCTGGCCAGGGCGGGGGCGCCGGAGGTTTGGATCGACCCCGGCATCGGGTTCGGCAAGACGCTGGCGCATAATCTGGCGTTGATCCGGGCCATCCCCGACCTGAAGGCGCGGACCGGGCGGCCGCTTTTGTTCGGCGCAAGCCGCAAAAGCCTGATTGCGAAGGTCGATCCCAAGGCCGACACGCCGGATCAAAGGCTTGGGGGCTCACTGGCGCTCGCGTTGTATGCGGCGGAGGCGGGCGCCGACATGCTCAGAGTGCATGATGTTGCCGAGACACGCCAGGCTCTGGCCGTGGCCGCGGCGCTGCGCGCGTGATAAGCTTAACGTCTATGGCCGCCGACACCGCCTCTCTGCCGATCGCTTCCGCTGCGCCCCACACGCTGGCGAAGTTTCTGATTTGGGAACAGGCCCAGGAGCTTCGCCACGAATGGGTGGGCGGACGCCCCTGGGCCATGACCGGCGGGACACAGGCGCATAACCGCATCGCCCGCAACATCTGCCGCTTCCTTGAAGACGCGCCGCGCGGCAAACCCTGCGAGCCCTTCATGACTGACCTCAAGGTCGTCATCGACGCGCCGGACCATGTCCGTTACCCCGATGTCGTCCTTGATTGTGCGCCGTTTGCCGCCAACGCGACCCAGGCGGGCAAGCCGACCCTTGTCGTTGAAGTCCTCGCCAAACCCACGGCATGGTTCGATCAGACTGAAAAGATGGACGACTACGCCGCTGTTTCCTCAATCGCTGGGCTGATCCTCATCGATCAGAACAAGCGCCAGGCGCAGCGCTGGCGGCGCGAGGGTGAGGCGCTTGTCCGGGCCGAACTGCTGTCCGACGCGGACGCAATCCCGATTGCGGCCTTGGATGTTAGCCTTCCTTTTGCCGCGACCTATGGGGGGCTTGAGGTCCCCGCGCCCGGCTTAGCCCAAAGTCCGCCCGCGGAGGGCTCCGAGGGTGGCTGACGGTAAAGGCCGCGTGCTTATCATCGCGGGGTCGGACTCCGGCGGGGGGGCGGGGATCCAGGCGGACCTCAAAACCGTGACTGCGCTTGGCGGCTTCGCGATGACCGCTGTGACGGCGGTGACCGTTCAGAACACGCTCGGGGTCACTGGCGTTCACCCGATTCCGCTCGAGATCGTCCGGGCCCAGATCGACGCGGTGATGGACGACCTCGGGGCCGACGCCTGGAAAACCGGGATGTTGGGGACGGTCGCGGCGGTGGAAACGGTGGCGGCGGCCATCGACGCGAAGGCCCAGACAATCCCCGTGGTCGTCGATCCGGTGATGGTCGCCAAAGGCGGGCATCCGCTCTTGGAGGAAACCGCCATCGGGGCGGTTCGCGCTTTGATGCTGCCCAGAGCGGCGGTCGTCACGCCCAACGCGCCTGAGGCCGCGGCGCTGGTGGGCTTTCCTGTTGAGAACGCCGCAGGCCAAGAGCGGGCCGGGGACGCGCTCCTGCGGCTCGGGGCGAAGGCCGCCTTGGTGAAGGGGGGGCATCTTGAAGGCCCGATCGTTCAGGATCTGCTCGCGACGCCCGATCAGACGCTCTGGTTTGAAAGCCCGCGCCAGGACACGAGCTCCACCCACGGCACGGGCTGCACCCTCGCGAGCGCGGTTGCGACGGGGCTGGCGCAGGGCCTGACCCTGCCGCAGGCGGTGGATCGCGCGCGGCGCTATGTGGCGGAGGCGATCCGGCTTGCCCCTGGCTTCGGCGGCGGCCATGGCCCCCTCGCCCACGGGTGGACGGCGAAACCGTTCGCTTGACCGCCCCGCCCGCGTGTGCGCGCTAGCGTGTTATAGGTTTGCGGCCCATATCTTGCTCTTGGACGAGGGTTTAGGGCGGCCCGCTCCCGGGTCCGGCGACAAAGGCGTCGCCCGTTCGCCCGAGAGGAGAGCGCAATGCGCATCTGGGTGGTCGACGCCTTTACCGACCGGGTTTTTACGGGCCATCCGGCCGCGGTGGTCCCGATGGAGCGTTGGCTGCCGGATGTGACGCTGCGGGCGATCGCCTCTGAGAACGGTCTGTCGCAGACCGCCTTCGTGGTGCCGACGGGCCTTAAGGGCAATTATCAGCTGCGTTGGTTCACGCCGCGCGAGGAAGCGCCGATGAGCGGGCACGCGACCCTGGCGGCGGGCGCGGTGATCCTGGGCGAATTGGAACAGGACTTGGAGCTTGCGGTGTTCGACACCCAGGCCGGGGCGCTGATCGTGCGCAAAACCAAAGACGGCTACACGCTCGATCTACCGCGACGGGTGCGCACGCCCTGGCAGCCGCCGGCGGAGCTGGCTCGGGCGTTGGGCGATGTGCGGATCGTGGATGCCTTCACGGGGGAATTCGCCAACGTCGTTCTCGACAGCGAAGACGCGGTGCGGGGTCTGCGGCCAGACTTTGCCGCCATTTCCCGCCTTGTGCGGGGGCCGCGGCAGGGCTGCCTTGCGGTGACCGCGCCGGCGGATGAGGGCAAGGCCTATGACTTCGTCTCACGGTTCTTCGCGCCAGGCCTGAACGAGAAAGAGGACCCGGTCACCGGCGCTTCCTTCGCTGATCTTGCCCCTTATTGGTGCGACCGGTTCGATCTCGACAGCGTCGTCGGCTTCCAGGCTTCGCGCCGGGGCGGCTATGTCCGCGCGATCCAGACGCTGACGAGCGTGCGCCTTCTGGGCCATGTCGCGATCTATCTCCGGGGGGAACTCGATCCCTCCATCGGACGAATGCACAATCAGGCCGCCATCGAACCCGATCCGCTGCCGCGGGCGCCGCGGCAAGTGGGCCAGCTGCCGGCCGGGATGGCCGCGCCTTTGGCTCCGATCTTTGAAAATCCGCCGATCGCGCCGGCGGCGGCAGAGCCTCGGGGCGAAGGCCGCCGGGTCGTTGTGGTGAAGGAGCGGTCGGCGCCTCGGGCGCGGCGGCTCGACGACGAAGCTTTGGTGAAGATCGTCCGGGAGGCCGATCTCGGCGATTCCGACACGATCCATGTTTATGAAATCGACAATACCGATGAGGACAGCGGCGAAGTGGTGCAGGTCGAAGACACCAGCCGCCCGGCCAAAGTTGTGATCGTGGGCCGCGCGGACGACGTCACCGGTCTGCGGGGGACGCCCGGCTAATGAGGCGCAGGCCCGCGCGGAGCCCGTCCTGCGCAACGAACAGACCCAGACCGATCAAAGCAAGGGCGGCAAAGGCCTGAGGGGCAAGGCGTTCACCCAGGGCCAAGGCGCCCAGCAGAACCGCCCACAAGGGGATGGCGTAATTCGTTTGGGTGACGAAAGTCGGTCCGGACCGACGCACCAGCCAGAAATAGCCGACGCTGGCGACAGCTGTCGGCCCCACCGCGAGGGCGAGGATCGCCGTCCAAGCGATGGCGCCGGGCGGAGGCATGGTGGCGAGGGCGTGAAAGGCGAAAGGCGTTGCGAGGACCGCGCCGTAGAAAGTCCAGCCGGCGCTGGCCTCCAAGACAGGGATCGGCTTGCCGGCGCGGGCCATGAGGCCATTGACGGCGTAAGACAGGGCGGCCCCGGCCGCGGCAAGCTGGCCAAGAAGAGCGAGGCTTCCGCCGCCGCCGAGACCGCTCAACGCCTCAGGTCCCATCAGGGTGATGACGCCGGCGAAGCCGAGGCCTAAGCCCACTGCGCGCACCACCGTCAGCTTGCGGTCCTGGCCGAGCAGCGGGGCCAAGCCCGCCACGATCAACGGCGTGATCGCCGCCAAGATCCCCGCCAGACCGGAATCGATGTGCTGCTGGCCCCAGGAGAGGAGGGAAAACGGGATCGTCGTGCCAAAGGCGCCAAGCCAAAAGAGCTTCCCCTGTACGCCGGGGGTGCGGCCCTCCGCCGCGCCCTGGCGCTGCCGCCAGCCCCAGTAAACGTGCAGCATGGCGGTGGCCATCCACAACCGTGCCGCTACGATCACAGCCGGGGGCGAATGATCGGCGAGGGCGGTCTCCACCAGGGCGTAGGCCGAGCCCCATAAGGCCACGCACAAGAAGAACACCGCCCATTCTCGGGCGCCGATCGTGTCAGAGGGCATGGCGCGTGTGGTTCCTCCCCGGGCGCGGCCCGCGCGTGTCCAGCATGTCGCCTGCGTCGCCAGCCGGCGCAAGTCCGAGCCGCGGCATCCGAGAACGTCATTGCGCGCTTTCGCGAAATCGTGTCTGTGGGCTGCGGGCCACCCGCTCCCAACGGCGGGCAGCCCATCTGTAAGGATGGGAGACAATCTGATGAGCGCATTGCCGCCAAAGCCGGGCGTGAGGCCCGCTGACGCCCGTTTTTCTTCGGGCCCCACAAAAAAGCGCCCTGGATGGAGCCTAAACGCCTTGGAGGGCGCAGCGCTCGGCCGCTCGCACCGGTCCAAAGAGGGCAAGGCCAAGCTGAAAGAGGCGATTGATCGGACCCGGGCTCTCCTGCAGGCGCCGGACGATTTCAAGATCGCGATTGTGCCGGCGTCGGATACGGGCGCTGTGGAAATGGCGATGTGGTCGATGCTCGGGCCGCGGCCGGTGGACGTCTTCGCATGGGAAAGCTTCGGCGAAGAATGGGTCACCGACGCCAAGGAGCAGCTGAAGCTGCCTGATATGGCGCTGTATGTGGGCCGGCCCTACGGCGCTCTGCCCGATTTTTCCAAGGCTCGCAAAGACGCCGATATTATCTTCACCCAGAATGGGACCACGAGCGGGGCGAAGATTCCGAACTTCGATTGGATCCCCGCTGACCGCGAAGGCATCACGATCAACGACGCCACCAGCGCTGCGTTTGCCCAGCCCATCGCTTGGGACAAATGCGATGTGATCACCTATTCGTGGCAAAAGGTGATGGGCGGGGAAGCCGCTCATGGGATGCTCATCCTGAGCCCCAGGGCGGTCGCTCGGCTTGAAAGTTACACGCCGGATCGGCCGCTGCCGAAAATCTTTCGCATGACCAAAAAGGGTAAGCTGGACGCTGAGCTCTTTGCGGGCGCGACGATCAACACGCCCAGCCTTCTGTGCACAGAAGATTACATCGACACGCTCAAATGGGGCGAAAGCATCGGCGGGCTTGAGGCGCTGCAGGCTCGCGCCAACGCCAACGCTAAGACGCTTTACGATTGGGCGGCGAAAACTGATTGGATTGCTCCGTTGGCGGACGATCCCGCTACCTGGTCGAACACCGGGGTCTGCCTCAAGATCGTCGATCCCGCGGTCACCGCTTTGGATGACGACGGCAAGGCGGCGTTTGCGAAAAAGCTCGTCGGGCTTCTGGAAAAGGAAGGCGTGGCGCTGGACGCTGCGGCTTACCGCACCGCGCCTCCGGGCCTGCGGATCTGGTGCGGCGCCACGATCGAGCAGAGCGATGTCGCGGCGCTGATCCCGTGGATCGAGTGGGCCTTCGCGAACGCGAAGGCGGCCGCCTGAGCTTTCCCTCGGCCTTTGGGAGAGGGTCAGAGTGAGGGGAGGAAATGCCCAAGATGGGCCTGAGGCTCCCCTCAACCCCGGCCCATCTCCTGGTGGAAGAGGGGGGAGTTTGCCCCGATGATTATGCAGCGCCCCGCCACGCCGGCCGACATCCCCTTGCTTCAAGCTTGGGATGAAGATCCCTTCGTCGCCGCCTCCGATCCCCATGGCGACTGGGAGCGGGAGACGACCCTCGCCGTTGCCGGCCTGGATAATCTGATCGCCGAGCGGGACGGCCGCCCCATCGGGTTGATCCAGATCGCCGATCTGGAGCGGGACGCTTCGCGCTATTGGCGGCCTGCCCAGCCAGGTTTCATGGCGATCGATTTCTGGATCGGCGCGGAAGCCGACCGCGGCCAAGGCCACGGCCGGATCCTGATGCAGCAGGCCATTGCTCGCTGCTCTGCCGATCCCGCGATCCACACGGCGCCGATCGATCCGCTGCAAACCAACATCGAGGCCATCCGCTTCGATGAGCGGTTAGGCTTTCGCTTCATGGAGAACCGCCGCTTCGGCAAGAACGACTGCGCTGTGCGCCAGCTCACGCGTCAGGACTGGGAGACCCGCCATGACTGAGACGAGCGCGTCCATTGCGGCTTGGGCGGAGGCGACGTTTGGTCCCGTCGCGGACCTGACCGTGCTCACCCAAAGGGCGAGGCGGGAACTCGATGAGCTGGAAGAGGCGCTCCTGGCTGGCCACAGCGCGGAGGCGCTCCACGAGGCCGCTGACGTCGTCATCTTGTGGCACCGCGTGACGGCCTTGCTCGGCGCCGACCTCTCCGAAGCTGTCACTTCCAAAATGACCATCAACCGTAACCGAAGCTGGCGCCTTTCGGGCGACGGCGTCGGTCAACACACCATATCCTGAAGGAGCATCCCATGCCGAAAGTTCTGATTTCGGACGATCTGTCCCAAGCCGCCATCGCCATCTTCAAGGCCCGCGGGGTCGAGGTCGACTACATGCCCGAGCTCGGCAAAGACAAAGCCAAGCTGAAAGAAATCATCGGCGTCTATGACGGCCTTGCGGTCCGTTCCGCCACCAAGGCGACCGCGGAGATCATCGCGGAGGCGAAGAGCCTCAAGGTGATCGGCCGCGCCGGGATCGGGGTCGACAACATCGACATCCCCGCTGCGACCGCCAAAGGCATCGTGGTGATGAACACGCCTTTTGGCAACGCCATCACCACCGCCGAGCACGCGATCGCGCTCATGTTCGCCGCGGCCCGCCAGATCGGGGCGGCGGACGT
>JBILVS010000241.1:0-3142 GCA_044370335.1 Caulobacterales bacterium | reverse complement strand
AATGGCGGCGATGGCGGGATAGTTCGCCGGCTGGCCGAAGAGGTCGACGGCGATCACCACTTGGGGGTTGAGCTTGCCTTCGCGCTTGACGCCCTCAATCGCTGCTTCAAGGGAGGCGGGGTCCATGCAGTAGGTGTCGCGCTTGACGTCGACAAAGACAGGGACCGCCCCGAGCCATGGGACAACCTCGGCGGTCGCGGCGAAGGTGAAGGACGGGCAAAAGACGGCGTCGCCGGGCTTTAGGGCCCACGCCATCAGGGGCAGAACGATCGCCTCGGTCCCGTTCGCGTTGGCGATGCAGTGCTTGGCGCCACAGAAGGCGGCAAGCTCTGTTTCGAACTGGCGCACCTCGGGACCGAGAATATAGGCGCCTTGGGCCAGGACCCGGGCGATGGCGGCGTCAATGCGGTCGGCGATGCGCGCGCGCTGCGCCTGCAGGTCAATGAAGGCGATGGACATGGCTCAGCCTTAGGGCGAAGGGGTGTTTGATCGGATACGCTTCAGGCGTTAAGCCGCCTGGACGAGGATCGAACGATCCGCGGCAAGGGCCATCCGCAGGGCGGCCAAGCCCTCCGCGCCCGTCACCGGGGGACGGACGGCCGCGCCGGTCACCGCATCCAGGAACGCGTGGACATTGGCGCCAAGGGGGTCACGGCCGCGGGGGTCTTGGGCGAAGTCCGGGTTCAGCGGGAACCCGGTCGTGTTCAGGAAGGTCCGGGCGACAAAGTCGATTTCGACCACGCCGGAAGGATAAACGATCTTCATCGTGCGTGCGCGGGCGTCGCTGACCCGGCTCGCGCTGAACTCTGCGCTGGCGCCGCCGCGGAACCGGGCATGCGCGGTGAGTGCGTCGGCCATGGCGGCGCGGACGGCCTGCGGCGCCGCGGTGGTTTCGAGAGGAGCCTCCCCCATAAGGGCGATGGCAAGGTCCATGTCATGGACCATAAGATCAAGGGTCACGGAAACGTCCGCGGAGCGACCGGTCCAGGGGCCGGCGCGGTCGGCTTCGATGCGCAGGGGGCGCTCGGGGATGTCGAACAGGCCGATGGCGTTGAACACCAGCCGCTCCTGGTGGCCGCAGGCCAAAACGAGGCTACGGTTCGCGGCTTCGGCGACCAGGGCCGCACCTTCAGCCTCGGTGGAGGCGAGGGGCTTTTCAACGAGAACGTGCTTGCCCGCCTTCAAGGCGGCGAGGGCCAGGGCGCCGTGGGTTTCAGGCGGGGTGGCGACGGTCACCACATCAACGGCGTTGAACAAGACGCTCAGATCGACGAAGGGCGACCCGCCCACCTCGTCGGCGGCGGACACCGCCCGTTCTTCAGCATTGTCATAGACGCCCACAAACACGACCCGCGGGTCGGCGGCGTATTTCCGCGCGTGGTGGCGTCCAAAAACGCCCGCCCCGATAACTCCTGCCCGAAGCTGCCGCATCCCGAGTGTCCCGCCGAAATCCTGACCTTTCGCGAAACGCCAAACGGTTTATCGACGTTGACGACTTCCGCGCTCCCCAGCGATATGCGGTCAGACCGAGCATAGCGCACCTCAATTAGTCTTTCAGCTTCTGACAGCTATACCCTTAGGGACGCAGCGGGCAGCGGAGTTTCCCCTATGACGCGTGGGTATTTCGGCACGGACGGCATCCGCGGAACGGCCAATCAGTGGCCGATGACGCCGGAAGTGGCCATGCGGGTCGGGTTGGCGGCGGGTAAGCGCTTCCTCACCCAGGAGGAACGGCGGCATCTGGTCGTGATCGGGAAGGACACGCGGCTGTCGGGCTACATGATCGAGCCCGCGCTTGTGGCCGGGTTCACGGCGGTGGGCATGGATGTGGTGCTGTTCGGGCCGCTGCCGACGCCGGCGGTGGCGATGATGACCCGGTCGATGCGGGCGGATCTGGGGGTGATGATCACTGCCAGCCACAACAAGTACCATGACAACGGGATCAAGCTCTTTGGCCCCGACGGCTATAAAATGAGCGACGAGGACGAGGCGGATATCGCAGCGCTCATGGAAGAGCCCCTGGACAAAGGCCTGGCCGCGCCGGCCAAGCTCGGTCGGGCGCAGCGGATCGACGACGCCCAGGCGCGCTATGTCGAAATCGCCAAGGCGACCTTTCCGCGCCGGCAACGCCTGACAGGGCTTCGGGTGGTGATCGATGCGGCGAATGGGGCGGCCTATAAGGTCGCGCCGACGGCCCTCTACGAACTCGGGGCGGAAGTGATCGCGATCGGCAATGAGCCGAACGGGTTCAACATTAACCAGGAGGTGGGCTCCACCGACCCCCGGGCGCTCAGGGATAAGGTGTTGAAGTATCGGGCCGATATCGGGATCGGGCTGGATGGGGACGCCGACCGGCTTGTGATCTGCGACGAGAAAGGGGTGCTGATCGACGGCGATCAGCTGATGGGGCTCATCGCGCACTCCTGGAAAAAGGTCGGGGCCCTGACCAAGCCGGGCGTTGTGGCCACGATCATGTCGAACCTCGGCCTTGAGCGGTATCTCAAGAAGCTTTCGCTGAGCCTGGAACGCACCAAAGTGGGCGACCGCTATGTCATGGAGGCCATGCGCGCCAAGGGCTACAATGTCGGCGGTGAGCAATCGGGACATATCATCCTGTCGGATTTCTCGACGACGGGCGATGGGCTGATCGCGGCGCTGCAGGTGCTCTCGGTGGTTGTGGATTCAGACCGGCCGGTCTCCGAGGTCTGCCGCGTCTTCGAGCCGGTTCCCCAGATTATGGAAAATATTCGCACCGAACGCGGCGCGCCTTTGGAAGACGCCAAAGTCATCGCAGCCATCAGCGACGCCGAAAAGCGCCTTGGCAATAAAGGTCGCGTGTTGGTGAGAAAGTCTGGGACCGAGCCTGTCGTGCGAATCATGGCGGAGGGCGACGACGAAGCCATGGTCAAAGACGTTGTCGCCACAGTGGCCGATGCCGTTCGAGCGGTGGCGCGGCCAGCTTAACAAAGCATCAGCCTTCGCCGCTGGACGCAGCGTCAATTGCCGGATACCTCGGTTCGCGGTTGCGTTCGCGACGGAATCGTCGAGCTCTCACGTTTATCGCTTAGAGCGCGTGCGGGACGCGTTGGGGCGAAGCCGTTCGGCGCGAGGGGAATGGTGTCCATGTTGATTCCTGCCGAAA
>JBILVS010000240.1:0-3145 GCA_044370335.1 Caulobacterales bacterium | reverse complement strand
ACCCTGGGCCTATCGACGCCTTGACTGGCCTTTTGGGACGAAGTGGTAGTGGTTGCGGATTTCAACGACGCTTTCCTCGATTTCCTGCCAAGTATCTTGGGCGGACTGCGGTCCAACAGGTTGAGGACGCGGCGGCTCAAGGTTCGGCCGTCCCTGTTCATCCCTGCGGAGCCTGAGGATCGGCAGTATGAGCCTGTGCAATGGATTGGTGACGGTCATCACCGTGTCCCACTCCGGGCGGGTGAGCGTTACGTAGGCGAGGAAGCCTTCACACCAGTCGTATGGCCCTGTGTCATCGTCGCCGCGCCGCTGGCAGTGCGGGACGAAGACACCGTTCTGAAGCTCGCGGGAGATGCGGTTGAACCGTTCCGCCGTGGCCTGGATGGCCATGAACTCCGGGGTTCCGCCTGTGTTCAGATCTTCGGGCTGCAGGGCGAGCGCGGCGAGGATGGCGCCAACCAGATCCTGATCCAGCGGCCCTGCAGCCATCGCGGTAACGACGCCGTCGAGCATGGCGAGATTGCTCGCCAGCGGCTTCATCCCCTGTCTGGCCTGCAGCCAGCGATCGAGTTCCTTGTCAGACATGCCGACCACGGTTTGCGGCAGCTTAGGTTTCTTCATCATGCCGCCAATCTTGCGGTTTCTCGCGCGGCTTTCCAGTTCCAGACCAACAATCGATCCAGGTCGTTGGCCTTCACCGCGCCGGACACCAATTTGTCGAGCACATCATTGAGCCAAGTGAAGGGATCGACGCCGTTCAGCTTGGCGGTGGCAAGCAGCGAGGCCAGGATAGACCAGGTTTCAGCGCCGCCATCATCGCCTGCGAAAAGGTGGTTGCGGCGCCCAAGAGCAATCGGACGCATGGTGCGCTCGACTGTATTGTTGTCCACCTCGAGACGGCCATCATCCAGGAAGCGGATCAATCCTTTCCAGTGGGCGATGGTATACCGGATAGCCTTAGCCAGATCGGATTTGACCGCGAGCCCTTTCAGCTCGGTTTCGAGCGTCTCCTTCAGTTTGCTGACCAAAGGAGCCGTCTGTGACTGCCGGACGGCCCGCCGTTCATCGGCGCTCTGGCCCCTTATCTCGGCCTCGATCGCATAGATGGCGGCAATCTGGCCGATGATGTCCGCAGCGATGCGCGAGCCCGTCTTCTTATGCGCCTCGACAAACTTTCTGCGGGCATGGGCGAGGCAGAAGGCCAGATGGATCGGCCCAGGCTCCCGGTTCTTGGCCTCAAGCTTTTTATAGGCGACATAGCCGTCGACCTGCAGCAGCCCCTGATAGGATTGGAGTTGCTTTTTAATCTCTCGATGCCCGCGCCCGCCTGAAAAGACATAGACGACGGCTGGCGGAGACGGCCCACCCCATGGCCGGTCATCCATCACATGCGCCCAAAACTGTCCTTTGTGCGTTCGTCGCAGTCCGGATCGTCGTACCGGAAGTGGGGTCTCATCGCAGAAAACCCTGCCTGCGCTGTGGATCGCTTTGAGTTGCCTCTCATAGAGGGGCTTGAGCCACCAGGCGGCTTTTTTCATCCAGCGCGTCAGAGTAGATCGGTCCAGATTAAGGCCCTGGCCCGCGAGCATGCTGGCCTGCCGACTAAGCGGCATAAACCACGCGAACTTCCAAACGGCGACACTGGCGATCACTGAGGTCGACGCCATGCCGCCATCGAAGAGGCGAGATCTTGCGGGGTGCTGGAAGACGCCCGTTTCGCATGCTCGGCAGGCGTATTTCGGCCGGATGGTGCGCAGAACGCGCACAATCGCCGGGACGACATCCAGCGCTTCGGACATATCCTGTCCGATCCAATGCAACGCCCCAGCACAGCAGGGGCAGGACTTCTGCTTTGGCTCGATAATCTCTTCGATCCGCGGCAAATGGCTGGGCAGTCTGCCGAGATTGCGTTTGGCTTTGCCGCGCTCCGGTCGGCCCTTTGCTTCGGCCGAAGGCGAGACGTCATTGGCAGCAATCGGCGGCCCAAGGTCTTGCAAGTCCAGGAAGAGCTGCTCGCCTTCGAAAATGACGCGGCTACGCTCTGATCTGTGCCCGAATATCAAGGCGCGCAACGCTGCGTTGTCGGCGCCAAGGGCCTTGATCCGCTCGGCCTGCAACCGAACGAGAGCCTTTAAGGCGGCAACGTCGTCAGGCAATTCCAGCGTATCGGCGAGCATAGGAAAACCTACCCCGATTCGCCCACAAAATCACGTAGATTCAATAAGTCATCCGACTTTTCGCGGCCGCTCAACGGCCATCGGACGCACCTTTGACCAGTCAAGGCCATCCACCAGCATCGCCATCTGAGCTGGCGTGATGATCACTGCTCCCGCTGTCGCTGGCGGCCACGTGAAGCGCCCGCTCTCCAAGTGTTTCGTGGCCATGATCATGCCACTCCCATCCCAGGCAAGGAGTTTCAGGCGGTCCGCGCGTCTGCATCGGAATACAAATATGTCGCCACAGAAAGGATCAGCGGCAAGCGCCTCGGCGACCAGGGCGCTCAAGCCCTGAATGCCCTTGCGAAAATCTACGGGCCGCGACGCAATCACGACCTTAAGGTCGGCCCGCAGCGAGATCATGCGCTTGCTCGCACAGCTGCAAAGACGTTCTCCAGAGATGGGCGATCGACACGCCCCTGGATCCTGATCTTCGCGGCGCCGATCTCCACCTCAATAACGCCGCCGGCATCACCCTGCTCTGAGGCGGAAAAGGTCGGCGCTGCAGCCACCAGCGGCACGAACTTCACGCCACCGTCGACTTCTCGCGCCCGTGCGGTCCGTCGCCATTGATGCAGAAGGCCAATGCTCACGCCGTACCGCCGAGCCAAGGCTGAAATATTGCAGCCACGCTCAAAGCTGAGTGCGGTGATATGGGCTTTCTCCGCCGCCAACCAACGCCGGCGCTTGGGCTCGCCAGTGATCAGCTCAATGCGGCGATAGGCCCCCAAGCCCGCATCCGCCATCGGTGCGGCGCCGTGCTGATGACCATCATCAGCACCATCATTAGACCCCTCCGTACCGAGCGGATAATTACCCCGAAGCCCCATCGCATCACCTCCCATGATCGAGGGATGAAGCATGCCAGCACCGCGGAATGTTGGAAGGTGGGGCGCTCGCACCAGTTACGGTTCACCGCTACAACGAAG
>JBILVS010000239.1:0-3163 GCA_044370335.1 Caulobacterales bacterium | reverse complement strand
GCCAGCGCCTGAATGATGTCGATCGACACCTGCTAACCGGCCCTACGGTTCCACGGCATCACCGCCAACAGCTTCGCCATCCCGCACCAGCCGGTCACTCCCGCCAGCACCAATCCGGCGGCGACGAACCCGCTTTTCACATGGAAAGCAGGATGAACCAGTACCCCCAACGTAAAGCCTAGGAGAGCAAGCGCGCCGGCGGCAATCTGAACCTGCCTCATCAACTCCAAAGGCGCCCGCGCATCCCGAACAACGGGAAGACCAGCCGCTTTCCAGGCCTCAAGGCCCCCCTCCAGCAAGAAGGGCTCGCAGCCACGACTCATAGCCGCGGTTGTAAGAGCTTCAATGTGCGCGCTCGTCCGGAAGCCGGACTTACAATGGTAAATGGTTGTCGCGTTGTTCACCGGGGCTAAGTTAGCAGAGGACAGCGGCACGGACAGCGCGCCCGGCGCTTTTTCCCGACGGTGCTCGTCAGGTTCCCGCACATCGATCAGAACTGCACCCTTCTCCAGCAACTCTTTTGCTTCAATGGCGGAAATCACTTTCATCAACCATCCTCACCGTTGACTCGGTTTGACTGTTCATTCTCGGGCCAAGGACGGCTTACCGCTCGGCGCCCAGTTGCATGCGCGTGAAGCCCTCATATATAAGACCGATCTAACGAAGCAAGTCCTTATGTATAAGCCTCTGGATGCGAAGACTGACGATGGCGCCCGAGATTACCGCCTTCTTTGATGAGCCCACCTTCACGGTCACCTACTTGGTCATCGACCCTAAATCGAAGGCAGCGGCGATTATCGACCCCGTTTTGGACTACGATCACGCCAGCGGTCGAGCCCATCGCACGTCGGCCGAACGCGTCTTGGAGGTGGCGAGGTCAAAACAGGCCCGCATCGACTACGTTCTCGAAACCCACGTTCATGCGGACCACCTGTCTGCAGCGCCTTGGATCAAAGCTCAGACAGGGGCGACCGTCGCGATCGGCGCTCATGTCCGGGACGTGCAGCGGATCTTTCGGCCCATCTTCGGCGCAGACGATGTTTCGCTTGAGGGCGCTGAGTTCGATCTTCTCGCCGAAGATGGCCAGACTGTTTCGCTTGGCGAGTTGACGATCCAAGCTATGCATACGCCCGGCCACACGCCGGCCTGCGTGTCCTGGAAGGTGGGCCATGCCGACGTCTTTGTCGGCGACACCCTTTTTATGCCTGACTATGGCACGGCGCGGGCCGACTTCCCCGGCGGTGACGCCGCCACCCTGTATCGATCCATCCAGAAACTGCTGGCGCTGCCTGACGAAACCAGACTTTGGATGTGTCACGACTATAAGGCTCCCGGTCGGGATGAGTATGCATGGCAGTCGACCGTCGGCGACCAACGCGCTTACAACATCCACCTTCGCCACGATGTTGACGAGGCGGCCTATGTGTCGATGCGCAAGGCCCGCGACGCGACCCTAAAGGCCCCAGCACTTTTGCTGCCCTCCGTTCAAGTCAATATGCGGGCTGGAAACCTGCCTCCCGCAGAATCCAATGGGGTCACGTATCTGAAAATCCCCGTGACGCTCGCTTAGGCTTGGCCCTCAGCGTCCGGTTCGCCACCCTTGGCGTCCAGCACAAGGTGACTTGCGTTGAGTGACTTTACAGCCGCACTGTGGTTCACGAGGACCATGCCTTGGCCCGTTCGCCGGAGGCGGCGCTCAAGACGCGCGAGCACTTCGGCTTCCCCATTTGGGTCAGGGCCCTAATCTTACTGAGGTAAAAAACTGAGGCAGCCGGTGGCATACAAGGGGGAATTTGGCCCTAGTCTCGCCACCCGACAGGCGAGGCCGCCTCCGCCCTCTGGCAGGTTAGTTGTCCGGCCCTTTCATTTTGTCATCATTTTGGGGGGCGGGTTAGGATGAAGAGATAGAGATGGCATATTCACCTGAGCGTAAGACGGCGGTCATCGCTTGCATGCTTCCGCCCAACCGCGTTTCGCTGACGCGGCTGTGAGCCAGCGCCTTGCGCCTGCGGGAGTCACCCCCAGCGCTGCGCGTCTGCGTCTCTCAAGGCGTCGCGCCGCTGGCTACATTATCGATAAGCAACTCGCAGCGTTGCCAATTCGGAGCGCTGGCCGGCACGACGGAAGCGCCCAGCCCAGCCCAAATAGCGGCGGCGTGGGTACCCGCCTCGCACCACGCGCGCCTCGCACCGCGACTCTTCGCGTAAGCGAATGCAAGCCCCATGAGTGCGCGGACCTCATCGCTTAATGGCCCTTCAGACGTGAACAACGCGAATTCCGCCGAGTGAAAATCCGGATCGAAGCGGAGCCAAATCAACCCCGACAATCGCGCGCCCAAGGCTTCGGCGACCAACGTCATTTCACGATGATAGTCGATTTGAGTCAGGCGTAACGATGTTCGCTGCGCCGCCCCCCCGAAGGGATGACAAGACGCATCGCCTTGCGTCTGGCGAAGCAAACACTCCACCGCCGCAGCGTCCTGCGGCCGGGCGGGACGCAGTCTAACGATCCGCTCGCCTTCCCCAAAGACGCGCTGCAGTTCGCGTGGATAGGGCTGGATCGCCATCCGCTCCGCGCCATCCGCTTCTGATCGGCGCCGCACGATGATGCGTGCGTCCAGCGCGATCACCCCGTGAGCGTCCGCGAGCAAGGGGTTGATGTCGAGTTCGACGATCTCCGGATGATCGACGACAAGATCCGAAAGCGCAACCAGGGCGTTGGCGATTTTCTCCAGATCGGCGGGCCCTCGATCGCGATAGCCGGCAAGTAGCCTCGCCACGCGCGTGCGGGCGATCATGCCGTGGGCGAGGGTGAGGTTGAGCGGCGCCAAACCGATCACGCGATCCGCAATGACCTCGGTCGCCACCCCACCGTGACCGAAAAGAATGCAAGGGCCAAAAGTCGGGTCGACAAAGGCGCCGAGAATAAGCTCATGCGCATGTGGCCAGCGTATCATTGGCTGCACGGTGAAACCGTCGATAATCGCATTGGGTGCAAGGCGTTCAACCGAGGCAATCATCTCGCGGGTCGCTGCTTCCACTGCGGTTGCGCCTTCGAGATTGAGCTTTACACCACCGACATCGGTCTTGTGCGTGATCTGGCGCGACAGAATCTTCATGGCGACAGGCTGATTCAGACTCTGGGCCACCCGGGCCGCCTCGGC
>JBILVS010000092.1:0-11306 GCA_044370335.1 Caulobacterales bacterium | reverse complement strand
TCGGTTACCGACGATTTGGGAAATGGAGCAACGCAACGAATTCCCGCGCCGCTTCTTTCTGACCTCGCGCTGCGTCGCGTGGGATTTTCAGGAGGTGCAGGACTGGTTGGCCGCGCGCATGCACGCTGCCGAGGAAGGGCGCGTGAAGCGCGCGCCTGCGCCGGATGTCGGCCGACGACGCACGAGGCCGGTCAGACGTTAGGATCGTGAATCGTGAGGGTCAATGTCGGCGGGGTCAGAGTTGGCGTGTACTTCTCGCCCCGCGTCCAAGCATCGACCATATTCGCCCACTCCTGCAACATGTGCCGGCGATGCGGTTCGTATTCGGCCTTGTTGTAGACGCCGCGCGAAGAGCGGTTGTCCTCGTGCGCCAGGCACTTCTCGATCCAGTCGCTGTTGAAGCCGGCCTCGTTCAGAAGCGTTGAGCCGGTCCGCCGCAGATCGTGAACCGTGAACGGAGCGAGCGGAAGATTTTCCTTTTTAGCGAGTTCGGCAATCGCCGTGGTCACGCGATTGAACGTCGCCCGCGACATCGGCTCATTGGCCTCGTAGCGCGAGGGCAAGAGATAGCGCGAATTGCCTGCGCAGGTCTTGAGCGCGACCATGATGTCGAGCGACTGACGCGACAGATACACATTATGCGGCTTCTTGCGCTTCATCCGTTCCTTGGCGATCGACCAGACCGCATTCTCGAAATCGACCTCGGCCCAGACGGCGTCTTGAAGCTCGCTCTTGCGGACCATGGTGAGCAGGATCAGCTTCAGCCCCAGGCGGATCGTCGGCAGTGTCGCGACCCGCTCAAGCAGGGACAGCATGATCCGGATTTCGCCGGGCGACAGCGCCCGGTCGCGCACCTCGAATTGTGCGATCGACGCCGGGCCCACTTCATCGGCGGGATTGGCGACCTTCTCGCCGTGCAGAATAGCGAAGCCGTAGATCTGCTTGACGATGTCGCGCACATGGATGGCGGTGGCCGGGGCGCCGCGATCCTTTACGCGCGCGCAGAGCACGCGAAGATCGTCCGGGCCGATCTCCGCTAAGAGGCGGTTCTTCCATTCGGGATGGATGTCGCGCTCATAGATCGCGCGGCGCATGGCACGAGTACTTTCCGCCATGCGCGCTTGCTTGAAGTAGCGGAGGCCGACCTCGCCGAACCTGTCGGCATCGACGAGCTTGCGCTTATCCTTCTGCTTCTTGATCGCCGGCGACTGGCCTTCGCTCAGAAGCTGACGCGCCTCCGCGCACTTGGTTCGGGCCTCCGACAACGAGAGCCCGCCAGCATCAGGCGCGTACTTGCCGATCGTGAGCGTCTCGCGCCGGCCATTGAAACGGTAGTCGTACCGGAAGGTGATGAGCCCGGAGGTGGCCACCAGCGCGTACATACCGTCACGGTCCCCGACCTTATAGATTTTCTCCTTTGGTTTCATCTTCTTGAGAGCAAGGTCGGTCAGCACGGTCGGCCCCTTCTGGCGCAGTTTCTCGAGTTCTCCAGCCCATTTTTACCGTCAGCCAAAACACCGTCAAGCTTCGCCTTTTTCACGTTATTTCTTATATTTAGACCGCATGTACGCGATATGCTTGAGTTTGGACGCCTGACGGTATGGGCAAATCTCGGGGTTCGCGCTCGACGCGATACCGTCAAAAACACCGTCATATGTTTCCGCTTGGCACCGATCCTTGGCGATCGACCCCGAGCGATATATTGTTGATTTTATGTGGTTTATAGGCTATTCAGCAAATGTCGGCGAATGACGCCGCAACCTCCTGAATCATTCCCACTCGATCGTCCCCGGGGGTTTGCTCGTGACGTCATAAACGACGCGGTTTACCCCTTTAACCTCATTGATAATCCGGGTGGCGGCGCGGCCAAGGAAGTCCATGGAAAAGGGGAAAAAGTCCGCCGTCATCCCGTCAGTGGAGGTCACCGCCCGCAGCGCCAGAACATGGTCATAGGTGCGCCCATCCCCCATGACACCCACGGTCCGCACCGGGAGCAAAACCGCAAACGCCTGCCAGATCTGATCGTAAAGCCCCGCCTTGCGGATCTCGTCGAGATAGATCGCGTCCGCTTTGCGGAGGATGTCGAGCTTGTCTTTGCTCACCGCGCCCGGAACGCGGATCGCCAAGCCCGGTCCCGGGAACGGGTGGCGGCCGACAAACGCCTCCGGCAACCCCAGCTCGCGACCCAAAGCGCGGACTTCGTCCTTGAACAACTCCCGCAGCGGCTCCACCAGCTGCATCCGCATCCGTTCGGGCAGACCGCCCACATTGTGATGGCTTTTGATGGTCACCGCGCCGTCGAACGACACGCTTTCGATCACGTCCGGATAGAGCGTGCCCTGGGCCAGAAAGTCCGCCCCACCAATGGACTTGGCCTTGTCTTCAAAGACATCGATGAACAAAGCCCCGATCGTTTTGCGCTTTGTCTCCGGATCAGAAACGCCCTCGAGCGCCGACAAGAATCGCGCCTCTTCCTCTGCGTGGACCAGCGGGATGTTGTAATGGTCCCGGAACAGGCTCACGACCTGCTCGGCCTCGCCGGACCGCATCAGGCCGTGATCGACGAACACGCAGGTCAGCTGATCGCCGATCGCCTCATGGATCAGCACCGCCGCCACCGCGCTGTCGACCCCGCCCGAGAGCCCGCAGATTACGCGCCCTGAACCGACCTGCGCCCGGATCGCCGCGATCGCCTCCGCGCGATAGCTCGCCATCGTCCAATCGACGGAGCAGCCCGCGATCCGGTGGGTGAAGTTGCGCAACAGCGCCGCGCCATCGGGCGTGTGGACCACTTCGGGGTGAAACTGCACGCCATAGATGCGCCGGCCCTCATCCGCGATGGCCGCAAACGGCGCCCCTTGGCTCACAGCGATGGCGTGAAAGCCCTGCGGCAGGGCGGTGACCTTGTCGCCGTGGCTCATCCACACGGGATAGCGGCAGCCTTTCTCCCATAGGCCCGCAAACAGCGCGCTCTCCGCCGCAATCTCAATCTCGGCGCGGCCGAACTCCCGCGTCTGGCCGGGCTCCACGCCCCCGCCGAGTTGCGCCGCGATTGTCTGCTCGCCGTAGCAGATCCCCAGGATCGGCACGCCCGCGTCAAACGCCTCCTGCGGCGCCCGGGGGCTTTCCTGCTCGGTGACGCTGGCGGGTCCGCCCGAGAAGATGATCCCCTTGGGCGCAAAGCCTTCGCGGAGCTTGGCCCCGGCTTTGGTATAGGGGTGGATCTCACAATAGACGCCGCTTTCCCGGACCCGCCGGGCGATGAGCTGGGTCACCTGGGACCCGAAATCGACGATGAGGATGCGGTCGTGGTGGGGAGTGTTCTGCGCCATGAGGCGATATGCAGCTCCCCGCGCGAGGGGTCAACGGGGGTGGGCCGTGAAAGCCGGATCAGCACCGCTCCAACTGACCGAGACAACTAAACATCTCGGAATGCCCTATCTATTGCGAATTTCCCCGACATTGTGCTTAGCTCGTGCGTCAAACCGGCAGAAAAAACAAAGTGCCCCGCGCTCAGCACAACCTTCGGACAACAAACCAAATAATCACTCTAACATTGGGAGCTGCGCTACTAGCCAGCTGCGCATCTTCAATAACGATTGGCCCACAGGGGGTGACTACTTTAGATTCTTTACCTTCCCCCGAGCTCCGCCCCACATTCGGGTCTGCCGAAGTCACATCAGAAAGCCCGCCAATTATCGCCAGGATCATAGCTGGGGGAATTATAGACGCGCGTCGCACGGTATCTGAAGAATGTACGGGCCATATTGCACGCGAACCCGATTGCACAGTTTCTTTAGTCGATGAAGTGGGCGACATTACATTTACGGGTAGAGCTTATGCCGGGCTTTCGTTAGTGATATCAGACCCGAATGGCAATCTTACATATAGCACAAACCTCGGTAGGCCGGATGCGCGAACATCAATCGCCCGCCCTTCAAGAGGACGATATGCTGTATGGCTTGGAGTCGATCCTCGCGGAAATACGGTTGACGCTGAACTGCGGGTAGAAATCGGCTCTGTGACCGAATAGGTTCAGTCTTCACCCCCACTCCGCCATGCGCACCGCCACACCGGCGATCAGCTTTGGCTCCAGCGCCTCCGCGAAGGGCGCAGCCGTCACCGACCACCCCGCTTCGCCGCGGGTGTGCACGTGCGTCGTACGGGCCTTCACATCGACCACCCAGTATTCCCGGACGCCATAATCCCAATAGAGCTCCGCCTTTACGGTGAGATCGAACTTTAGGTTCGTGTCCGCCACCTCGACCACCAGCAGCACAGTCTCGCCCCGAGCCTGGCTGGGACGCACGCCGGCCACGGTGATGAACAGGTCAGGCTCGGGAGCCTCCTCTTTATCGAGGAAGAACGTCGTATCCGGTCCCACCCAAAAGGCATCCGGATCAAGATGGCGGTTGAACCACCAAATCAGCCGCGACTTCAGATACGAATGCAGGTCCCCCTCGTGCGGCATCTCGATCAGCTCTCCGTGGATCAGCTCGCAGCGATGGTCCGGCGGCAAAATCCCTGCCTCCTGCATGCGGAACACATCGTCCACGGTCAGCCGATACTTGGTCGGCTCGGTGAGGGGGTGGCGGACAGGGGCGTTCATGCCGCCACCCTACCTCAAATGGCGGCTTTCCGCCATCACAGGGCCGGCGCAGAGACCATGACCTCTCAGGTCATTGGCGCCGGCGCGCGGCGGGGGTTTCCTCTCCTAAAGCCCCCGCCCAAGGACCCCAAGCCCATGACCGATCCTGCCCCCATCGCCGTCGTCCGCGGTTTCCTCGCCGCGATGGAAAAGCTCGACTACGCGGCCGGCGCGGCCTTCCTTGCCGAGCGCTGCGAGTACGCCAACCCTGGCGTGCTGCCCACCGTCCATGGCCCCGCCGCCGTCCGCGGCCTGTTGGAGCCCTTCTTCGCCCCCACGATCGAGAACGAGTTCCGCGTCTTGCGCGCCGCCGCCGATGGTCCCGTCGTGTTCCTGGAGCGCCTTGATCGCCACCGCCTGGCGACGGGCTGGGTCGAACTCCCCGTGACGGGGGTGTTCGAGGTCCATGGCGGCAAGATCACGCTGTGGCGGGACTATTTCAACGGCCCGACGATCCTCGAAGCGTGGCCCCGCTGAGCCCCCGCCAAAGTGATCCCGCAGCCCCGTTGCGCCGCCCTTTAAGATTTTATTAACTATGATACCCTGCGCGCCGTCTCAAAAGGGGTGACGCATGACCTCCGCTACTCTTCCCTACTGGAAGCCGGGCGACGATGACCGTCGCATCCGCGTGTTCATCAGCCACCGTTTCGAAGCGGACGAAACGCTTTATGACGAAGTGCTGGCCAAGCTCAAAAGCCAAGGTCACGGCATCGAGGACATGTCCCTCAATGTCGAACGGCTCGTGAAAGGGCCGCAGGGTGGCCGCCGGCCGATCCTCGAAGTGAAAGCCCAGATTGCCGCCCGGATCTACACCTCAGACATTCTTCTCGCCCCCGCACGGCCCGCTACGACACGGTCCCAATGGCTAAGCTGGGAGATCGAACTCGCTTCTGTAGGCTACGGGCTGCCGGTCTTGTTCATCAAAGAGCCCGACATCGACTACTCCACGCGTTTCGTGACCGAAATCCAAGGGCTGGAACTGAGCCACGCCATCGCCGAGCGCCGTCCCGAGGATATCATTCCAAAAATGCTCAAGCTGATCGGGGGCCGCCCAACGTGGGACATGCGGTTCGACGAGCAAGCGCCGAACCGCAAGTTCCGCGGGCCCCCACCGGAACAGCTCACGAAGGTGATGGCTCTTCACCCTTTCCAGTCGCGGCTGGGCGGCTGAGCCCCCTCACGGCGCCAAAATCGCCCACACGATCATGCCCAAGCCCACCACGCTCACGATCCAAACCAGCGACCGCAAGCCCGTCACCCCAAAGGCGTAGAGCGGCACATAAGCCACCCGCGCGCCCAGAAAGATCTGGCTCCCCAAGGCCGTCATCGCGCTCGTCTTCTCCCCGACATGGGCGATCAGCACCGCCGCCAAAAACAACGGCAGCGTCTCATAAAGATTGTCCTGCGCCCGCTTCAGCCGCCCCGCCAGGGGCGACAGCTCCGGCATCGTCGCGTCGCGCGGGCCCATGTTCCATTTGAGCCCGTATTGGCCGGTGCGGGCGAAATCAAAGAGCAGGATCTGCACAAACGCCAACACCAAGGCCCAAGCGGCCATCGTCAATTCCATCGTCATCCAAAACCCTCCCAACTTTTCTAACTATTCTCATCCAACGGGCTTTTCGCAGATTTGCCAAGGGCGCAAGCGCCCGCCGCCCTTGCCCCGCAAGCGCCCCTCCCCTATCCAAGCGCCCCATGCTGCAGATTGAAGACCTCACCTACCGGATCGCCGGGCGCACCCTGTTTGACGGCGCCAGCGCCTTCATCTCGAAAGGCTGGAAGGTGGGGCTTGTCGGCCGCAACGGCACAGGCAAGTCGACGCTTCTGCGCCTGATCCGCGAGGAAGCCGGCCAAGGCGGCGCAATCCGGCTCGCCCAAGGGGCGACCCTCGGCGGCGTCGCACAAGAAGCCCCCGCCATCGAGACCCCGCTTTTGGCGTTTGTGATGGAAAGCCACGCCGAGCTTGCAGCCCTTGAGGCCGAGGCCCTGACCGCCACCGATCCCGACCGGATCGCCGAAATCCACATGCGGCTCGCCGACCTCGACGCCTATTCGGCGGAAGCCCGGGCGTCGGCGATCCTGTCCGGTCTCGGCTTCAGCCACGAAGACCTCGCACGCCCCTGCTCGGCCTTTTCCGGCGGCTGGCGGATGCGGGCGGCGCTCGCGGGCGTGCTCTTCGCCGAGCCCGACGTCTTGGCGCTGGACGAACCCACCAACTATCTCGATCTCGAAGGCGCCGCCTGGCTCGAAGACTATCTCGAAACCTATCCGGGCACGGTCATCGTGGTCAGCCACGACCGCGAGATGCTGAACCGCTCCGTCACCCACATCCTCGCCTTGGAAGACGGCAGGCTGCGGCTCGAACCCGGCGGCTACGACACCTATCTCCGGCGTAAGGCCGAGCGCAGCCAACATCTGGCGGCGCAAAAGGCCAAGCAGGACGCCCAACGCGCTCACCTCCAGGCCTTCGTCGACCGCTTCCGCGCCAAGGCGAGCAAAGCCGCCCAAGCCCAAAGCCGCATCAAAATGCTGGAAAAGATGCAGGATATCGCTGTCCCGCTTGAGGACCGGACGACGCCCTTCGTCTTCCAGGAGCCGACCGAGCTCGCCTCCCCGCTGATCGTCTTGGAAGAGGCCGACCTCGGCTACATCAAGGGCCAGCCGGTCTTGAAGGGCGTATCCTTCCGCCTCGATCACGACGACCGCATCGTCATCATCGGTCCAAACGGCCAGGGCAAGACCACGCTCGTCAAATCCATCGCCGCGCGCCTGCCGCTCTTGAAGGGCTCCCGCGTCGCCAGCCGCCAAGTCGAGATCGGCTATTTCAGCCAAGACCAGATGGACGAGCTGAACCCCAACGACTCGGTGCTCGACCATATCCGCCATGCCGCGCCCCAGCTGAGCCAGGCCGCGCAGCGGGCGCTGGCGGCCCAGTTCGGCTTTCCCGCCGCTAAGGTGGAAACCAAGGCCGGCAGCCTCTCCGGCGGTGAAAAGGTGCGGCTCCTGATGGGCCTGATGGCCTACCGCAAACCCCACATCCTGATCCTCGACGAACCGACCAGCCATTTGGACATCGACAGCCGCGAAGCCCTGATCCACGCCATCAACGGCTATGCCGGCGCCGTGCTGCTGATCACCCACGACGTCTATCTGGCGGAGGCTTGCGCCGATCGGCTCTGGCTTGTCCATTCGGGCCGCGCGCGCCCCTATGATGGGGACCTCTCGGCCTACCGCAAGCTTGTTCTGGCGGCCGACAGGCCCTCCGGCGCGCCCATCGCAGCGCCGCTGCCGCCTCCGCCGGAAGCGGCCCCGCCCAAGCCCAAGCAGAGCCTCTCAAACCTCAAGCGCGCCAAGGACAGGGCCGAACAGGACATCGCCCAGCTCACCGCCGCCCTGAACCGCCTCGATGACGCCCTCGCCGATCCCTGCCTCTACACCAAAGGCCCACACGAGGCCGAGCGCCTCACCGCCGAACGCGCCCAGACTGCAGCCAAGCTCGAAGAGGCCGAAGCGGTGTGGCTCGAAGCGAGCGAGGCGCTCGAAGCGAGCTCAGGCTGAGCGGATCAGGCGGCACACGTAAAAGCCGTCCGTCCCCGTTGTGGCGGGCGTGAATTGCACCCCATGAACGCGCGGCCGGTGTGGCGCGTCGGGGACGATCCGGGCCTCGGAAAACCCTGGGTTCTGCATGAGGAAGGTCGCCATCTGATCCTCGCTTTCCTCAGGAAACAGGGAGCAGGTGACATAAACGAGCGACCCACCCGGTTTGACGAGCCGCGCTCCCAGAGCCAACGCCTCCTGCTGCTCTCTGCCCCGCACCTCAAGCGCCCCCGGCCGCAGGCGCCATTTCGCGTCCGGGTTCCTCCGCCAAGTGCCCGATCCCGTGCAGGGCGCATCGACGAGGACGACATCCATGCGGTCGGCGAGATCGGCCAGAACGTTCTTCGACTTCGACGGCGGCCGCACCTGGGCGTTGCGGACGCCCGCCCGCTCGAGCCGCTGGATCAGCGGCCCAAGCCGCGGGCCGTCGACGTCATAGGCGTATATCTGCCCTTTGTTCTGCATCGCGGCGGCCAGCGCGAGGGTCTTGCCGCCCCCGCCCGCACAGACGTCGGAGACCTGCATCCCGGGCTTGGCCTCGCAAAGAAGCGCCGCGAGCTGGCTTCCTTCATCCTGGATTTCGAACCAGCCTTTCTCGAAGGCCACGTCCCCGGTCCAATTGAAAGAACGCCCGAAGGTCCAGGGCAAGCGCACCCCGTCCGGCGCATGGGGCGTGGCGGAAGGCGGAACGGTCAGGCGCGGGTTGTCGGCGAGCGCCGCCAAGACCTTGTCCCGGCTCGCCTTCAGCGTGTTAGCGCGGAGATCGAGCGGCGCGGGGGCCGCGAGTGCTTGGCCTTCCGCGATCCGGTCTTCGCCGAAGGCGCGGGCAAGGCTCGCCTCCGCCCAGTCCGGGTAATCGCCGGCGGCCCAAGCCGGGGCAGTCTCGAGGGACCGTGTCAAGGATTGGGCTTCGACGTCCGTGATCGGAGGCGGCGCGTGCTGATCCTCCGCCCACTGAGCATTCAGGGCGCTTGCGTCCTCTTTCAGCCCACACACCAAGGCGCCGAGCATCAGCGCGCGGGGGGTATCGCTCCCAAGCCTCCAGGCGCTCGAAGCGCGCCACCGGAGGGCGCAGAACACGAGATCCCCGATCGCCGCCCGGTCCTTTGACCCCGCGAAGCGATGCGCCAGCATCCAGTCTTTCACCGCCTCCGCCGCGGGCCGCTTGCGAACTTCAAGGTCTGATAAAATCTCAATCGCTGCCGCAACGCGGGCGCCAGAACGCATGGGAGGAACCCCTTCTTGACTCAATTGAAAACCCTCTCCCGTCAGGAAGAGGGGTAGAGGTGAGGGCGCTAAAGCCTAGATCGGCAGGCATCCTCACCCCCCCACAGGGTAATTGGGCGCTTCGCGCGTGATCGCCACATCGTGCACGTGGCTTTCCCGCAGGCCCGCCGCGGTGATTTTCACAAACCGCGCCCGCTCTCGGAAATCTTTCAGCGTCCCTCCGCCGACATAGCCCATCGAGGCGCGCAAGCCCCCTACGAGCTGGTGCAGGATGGTTTCGACCGGCCCCTTGTACGGCACCCGGCCCTCGATGCCTTCGGGTACCAGTTTCATTTGGTCTTGGACATCTTTCTGGAAGTAGCGGTCGGCCGAGCCCCGGGCCATGGCGCCGAGGGAGCCCATGCCACGATAGCTCTTGTAGCTACGACCCTGATAGAGGATCACCTCGCCAGGCGCCTCTTCGGCGCCCGCGAGCAGCGAGCCGATCATGGCGCATTCCGCCCCTGCGGCCAGCGCCTTCGCCAGATCGCCGGAGAACTTGATCCCGCCATCGGCGATCACTGGCACATCGGCTTTCTGCGCAGCTTCGACGCAATCCATGATCGCGGTCAGCTGCGGCACGCCGACGCCGGCTACGATGCGCGTGGTGCAGATCGAGCCTGGCCCGATGCCGACTTTCAGCGCGTCCGCGCCGGCGTCGATTAGGGCCAACGCCGCATCCTTTGTAGCGATGTTGCCGGCGATCACCTGGACCGCATTCGATGCACGCTTGATCCTGTCCACCGCCGTGAGCACGGATTTCGAATGCCCGTGCGCGGTGTCGATGACGAGGACATCCACGCCCGCCTCGATCAGGGCCAAGCTGCGCTCATAGCCCGTGTCGCCGACGGTGGACGCCGCGCCGACCCGCAAGCGGTGTTTAGCGTCTTTGGCTGCGTTCGGGAAGGCGGTGGCTTTCTCGAAGTCCTTCACCGTCACAAGGCCGACGCAGCGATAGGCGTCGTCGACGACGATGAGCCGCTCAATCCGGTGCTTTTGCAGGAGGCGTTTGGCTTCCTCTTCCTCCACCCCTTCGCGCACCGTGACGAGGCGTTCCTTGGTCATCAGCTCCGAGACGAGTTGGTCGGGCTCGGCGAAGCGCATGTCCCGGTTGGTCAGGATGCCGATGAGCTTTTTGGAGCCCTTCTCGACGACGGGAAAGCCGGAGATTTTTCGCGCCGCCTTGATCGCTGCGACCTCACGGATCGTCATATCCGGGATGATGGTCACGGGGTCGATGACCATCCCGGCCTCGAACTTTTTGACCTGTTTGACCTGATCGGCCTGCTCCGCGACGCTCAGGTTTCGGTGAATGACACCCAAACCACCGGCCTGCGCCATGGCAATGGCAAGCCGGGCCTCCGTTACCGTGTCCATGGCGGCGGAAAGAAGCGGGATATTGAGGGTCACGCCGCGGGTCAGGCGTGTGCGCGTGTCGGCGTCGGCGGGGAGAACTTCGGAGGCGCCCGGTTCGAGCAGCACATCGTCAAAGGTGAGAGCTTCGCGGATTACCATGGCGAGCAGGTAGAGGAATGCTCCCCACTTGTCCAGCGACAGGGGCATGACGGCAGGACAGGACCGTAAACCCTTAACGTAGCGTTAACCGACATCAATTCGACCGGAGCCATTTTGGCAGGCTTTGAGCACGGTCGGATTTCTGAATGAGATGCGGGCAGGACCCGATCATCGGGTGGCAGGGATGGTGATGTTTCCGCTGGACGAGATCCTGCTGGCCCCCTTGTGAGCGTGGTCTGCGGCGCCGATGATTGCGAGCGCGTTGAAGATTATGCCAGCGAAA
>JBILVS010000238.1:0-3169 GCA_044370335.1 Caulobacterales bacterium | reverse complement strand
GCTCGCCACCGTGCTGGATCGGGCTGCCACCATCCACGCCCAAGTGTTCGGGCACAGGCCGGTTGGCGGCAAGCTCTATGCCTTCCATGCGCCAGAGGTCGAATGCATCGGCAAAGGCAAGGCGCGGGTCCGTTATGAGTTCGGAGTGAAAGCAAGCTTTGCCGTCACCAATGCCCGCTGCCCCGGCGGCCAGTTCGTGCTCGGCGCCCAATCCCTGCCCGGAGTGCCGCACGACGGCCACACGCTGAAGGACCAACTCGCCCAGGTCGCCCGCATCACCGGCAAGCCCGTTGCCCGCGCCTATGTCGACCGCGGCTATCGCGGCCATGGCATGAAGCATGGCGATGGGCCCGAGGTCCATATCAGCCACACACGGGGCATCGTCTCGCCAACCATCAAACGCGAGCTCAAACGCCGCAATGCCATCGAGCCCGTCATCGGCCACATGAAGGCCGACGGACGCCTCGAGCGCCACGCCTATGCCGGAACCCACGGCGACACCTACGCCATCATGATGGCAGCCATCGGCCACAATCTGCGCCTCCTGCTGGCATGGCTCAAAACACTCTTGCGCGCCTGGGTCACGGCCATGATCGCAGCCATGCCGACACAGCGCGAACTCACGGCCGCATAATCGGCCAAGCAGCCAAACAGCGAGTACAACCAGCCATCAGCGCCACATCTGCGAAATCACGCCGAAATCGGCTTGTTCACAGGTGACGAGCTGGCTGCTTCGGGCCCAGATGGATCTCGGCTAACTTGGGAACGTATTCGTCAAGCCTTCCAGAAGCAGAAAGCGGTGCGCCTGTTACTTATTCTTCGCAAAGCGCGGCAAATCCTGAATATAAATCATCACCGCGTCGGGGTCTTGCAAATCCGGATATTGCGGTTTGGAAGGCGTCGGGGTCGATTGCGCCTCGCGCTGACCTGACTGTTTCGGTTCCTTGGGGTCCGTCGCCATCGATTTGCACATATCCACTTAATGAGCCCTCTGCAACTCATGCGTCAAAAATTCTTGACGGCTGATCTTGATACGGACGCGATAGCGGCAGGCCTTTCTCTTCGATTTAAGCTTTCAGCTCTTGGGCGAGGTCCCCTGGCATCTTCGTTTCGGGATATCGCGCTCGCGGATCGGAACGTGCTGTCAGACCCGCCCAAACAGCACAGCTTAGTCTCAGTCTTTTCCATTAAGAACCCCATGCCAAGTGGTCCAATTGACATCGAGCCCACTCTTTTCGTGCGCTTTCAGCGCCTTGAAGACCTGGTCACGAAATTCGGGATGGATCTCAAGCGGGACTAATTGAGGCCAGGGGTAATTGTCCAATTGCACTAACGCGGCTGACCAATTATCCACCCAAGGGCGTTCAGGGACAACAACCTGATCGTCTTTGTCGAGTGGGTCAGACAGCATCACCCGCCCCTTGCGCACCATGCTGATGAACATCATCAGCACGCTCATATGAGCCTTCCACACCGTGCTCATGATCATGCCTTAGCGCCATTAAACCGCTCCCTCGATATGCGGGACGGATCATGTCAGCGGCCGCGAACCGGGGAAGGTGGGGTCGTCGCACCAGTTGCGATGGACCGCGCGAGGGGCGGAGCCTCCAAGCTCCCCCTCGACCCCCATGGTGATGGTTTCGACGCTCAACCCCGACCAGGGACGTGTGCCGCCCATGGACCTTGCATCAGGGGCTTTCGCGCCCCCTGAACCCACAACCGGGCTGTTTCGGCAGCGGCTTCGACCAAAGGGCGTTCCTGCCCTCTGGGCGCCCGGCCAGCGCCCCGTGCGGTGAATAGAATGCATAATCACCGCATTTCGTGCGGAGATTAACCTTGCGGAATGCGGCGAATCCGGCGCATAATCACCGCATGAGGTGCGGAGATTGACCGGGTACATTCACCAGCAAGCGGGCTGGCCAAAGTTCCGCTGGGATGACGCGGCGCTTACCCCCAAGCTCGCCGACGTGCGCCACCGGCAGGGCCGCCTGATCGGACGAATGGAGGCTCTTGGCTTCAATCTGCGCGCCGAAGCGGTGCTCATCACTTTGACCGAAGACGTGCTGAAGTCGAGCGAGATCGAAGGCGAGCACCTCGACCGCGAGCAGGTTCGTTCCTCTATTGCGCGTCGCCTTGGCATGGACATCGGGGCGCTGACACCCGCTGACCGCAACGTCGAAGGCGTCGTCGAAATGATGCTCGACGCCACCCAGAAATTCGCCGAACCGCTGACCGACGAACGGCTCTTTGCTTGGCACGCTGCGCTCTTCCCTACCGGGCGCAGCGGGATGAGCAAGATTGTCGTCGGCGCATGGCGCGACGACTCCAACGGCCCCATGCAGGTTGTTTCCGGCCCTGTAGGGAAGGAGCGAGTCCACTACGAAGCACCCGAAGCCAAGCGCCTGCAATCAGAAATGACGGACTTCCTTGCTTGGTTCGAAGGCGGGCCAGCGCTGGACCCGGTGCTGAAGGCAGCGCTTGCGCACCTTTGGTTTGTGACCATCCACCCGTTTGAAGACGGAAACGGGCGGATCGCGCGCGCCATCGCAGACATGGCGCTGGCGCGTTCGGAGCGAAGCCCGCAACGGTTCTACAGCATGTCGGCGCAAATCCGCGCCGAGCGCAAAGCCTACTACGACATTCTCGAAGCCACGCAGAAGGCCGACCTCGATATCACGCAGTGGCTTTCGTGGTTTCTGGCGTGTCTTGAGCGCGCCATCGAAGGGGCGGAGGCAACGCTTGCTAGCGTCATGGCAAAGGCGCGCTTCTGGGAGGGGATCAAGGATCAGCCGCTAAACGAGCGCCAGCACGCCATGATCAACAGTCTCCTGAGTGGCTATGAAGGCAAGCTCACAACGTCGAAATGGGCGACGCTCACCAAAGCCTCGCAAGACACGGCGCTGCGCGACATCACGGAATTGGTTGAGCGGGGCATTCTGGTCCGCGACCCCGGCGGTGGGCGCAGCACGAGCTATTCTTTGAAAGTTCTCGCTTAGGGAAGCTCTGATTTAGGCGCAAAATCCGCGCTATAATTGGTCTTTTCGTGCATTCTTGGTCGATGGGGTCGTTTTTTCATCCGGTTTCCCCCTAATTCGAGGGGGAAACCGGATTTTTGGGCAGGCTCCGCCCCTGATCAAGCCGCCGCAAGTGGGCGACGAGAGAGGAAAAG
>JBILVS010000237.1:0-3177 GCA_044370335.1 Caulobacterales bacterium | reverse complement strand
TGTTGCTGGTGGATGCGTTCTCCTCTGACGCCGTGCCCACCCATCTCCTGACCCAGGAAGCGATGGCGCTTTATCTGAGCCGACTGTCGTCCCACGGCGTTGCGGTCATCCACATTTCTAACCGCAACCTGGCGCTGTCGGACATTGTCGTGCGGGCGGTCGAGGCCGCCGGCGGCGTCGCCGTCGAGCAGAACTTCCGCAACCCGGTCAATCAAAGCGCCCCGGAAGGATGGACGAACCTGTCGTCGCAGGCGGTGGCGATCGCCGCCGATGCGGAAGACCTCGCGCCCTTGCTGGCGGCGGGCCAATGGCGCGAGACGACCCCCTCCGATCGCCGCGTCTGGACCGACGACTACACCAACATCTTGGAGCCGCTCATGGCCCGCATGGCGGAAACTCGCGCCAACTAGGCCGCGGCCTCTCCAAAGAACCGAACCAGCGCGTCGGCGAAAGCCGGCGCGCTGACGGTTGAGAGGTGATCCCCGTCCGGTTGTTCCAGCGCCGCCCCAGGAATGGCCGCGGCCAGCAGGGCAGGGTCTCCGTTGTCCCGATCCCTTGTGCCGCAGACGATGCGGGTCTCCGCTTCGAACAGCGCAAGCTCCTCCGGCGTCACATCCCGCTGACTGCGCAGCACGGCCAGCGCAGCGGTCGCGGAAATCCCGGTCTGCTCCATCATGGCGGCCACAACCCGCGCCGCCCGCGGGTTGCCTGAGGCCTCGCCGTTCACGATCAGGTTCTCAAAATGCGCCTGCCGCGCAGCGATCGCGGTCAGCCCTTCAAACCCCATCCCGCACAGCGCAAGCTTGCGAGGCCGCAGTCCCCGCGCCACGAGCCGCGCCGCGATCCGCGCGCCCAACGAATAGCCCGCCACATCGCAGTCGGTGATGTCCATTTGCTGCAGCAGCGCCTCGACATCCATCGCCAGCACGTCCGCGGGATAGCGCGCGGGATCTTGCGGCTTGGCCGAGCGCCCATGCCCCCGGAAGTCCGGCAGGATCACCCGCCGCCGCGAGGCCGCAAGCTGGGTCGCCAGCCCTGACTGCATCCAGGTCTGTTGCGCGCTCGACAGAAACCCGTGCAGCAACACCAGCGGCCGCCCCACCCCGATGGCGCGGTAGGCGATGATTTCGCGGTCAAAACTCTCGATCTCCAAGGTCCAGGCCTCCGGTGGCGGCGCGCTTGCGCCCGCAGCCCAAGCCAAACCGGCCCCTCCGGTCGCCAGCACCGCCCGCCGGGAGACAGAGGCCTGTGACAATGAAAAGCGCGTCATGGGATCGACGCTAGCATGGCGCCCCCGCCTCGGCCATACAGGGCGCTTTCTCGGAGACCCCCGATGCAGAACCGCCTGATGCCGCTCGCCGGCGTAATGAATTGCCGCGATTTCGGCGCCTACGAGACCGAAGACGGCGGCCGGGTCGAGAAGGGGCTGCTGTTCCGGTCGGCGCACTTTGCGGAAACGACCGCGGAGGACGAGACCGTCTTGAACGCCCTTGGCGTAGGTCTGGTGGTGGACCTCCGCCGCCCCGAAGAGCGGGAGATGGAGCCCAACCGCTGGCCAGGGCAAGGTGTCCGTGTGCTGACGAACGACGACGGCCTGATGGCCCCGCCGCCGCATGAGGCAGTGGCGAACGGCAACGAATGGAGCGTCGCCAGCGTGGACCGTTACATGATCCATTCCTATGAAACCTACCCCTATGAACCGCGCTACGTCGCCTTGTTCTCGGGCTTCCTGAAGGGCCTCGCCGCCGACGCCCGCCCCGCCGTCATCCACTGCGCCGCGGGCAAAGACCGCACCGGCTCCCTCGCGGCGCTGACGCTGCGGCTGCTCGGTGTCGCCGAAGACGCCGTGATGGCGGATTATCTCATGACCAACACAGTCTCAAACCTGGAAGCGCGGATCCCCCGTATGCGCGAGCGCATCTTCACCCGCTATGGCGCGAAGCCCTCCGACGAAGCTCTGCGCCGCATGATGGGCGTCCAGGAGGACTATCTCGGCGCCTATTTTGGCGCGATCGAGGGCCGTTTTGATCGGCTGTCGGACTATGTCGAGAGCGTGCTGCAGGTGAGCGGCCCCGAACAGGCGGCCATAAGAGCGCGGCTAGTGGGATAGAGCGGGAGCAAGCCGAAGCCGCAAACGCTTCCACCTGTGTCCGGATGATCCGGACACGGTAAGGATCGGGGAGTGGCGGGGCCGGACGTCGGTCCGGGGCTTGAAATGGGTTGGAGGGGAGGAAGACGGCATCGTCCCCGCCGCGCGGTTCAAGCAACATGGGATCCATCCTGCCGCGACCTGATCGACTAACCCCGGAGGGCGCGACGCATCGCAGAACCGCTCCGCACCCTGAAGAGGGCAGCGATTCATCCCCGATCCCGGTGCGGACGAGCAGCGATTAGTCTGAGTTCGGACGGCGTGGGATAAGCGCGGCGCTATCCCCCTTGAGCGCTCAAAACCGGCGACACAAACTCAGGGTGATGCCGGAAGGGCAGAGGCCTACTGCTCCGCAGCGCCGCAAGGATCGCTGTAAAGTCCGTCTTGGCGAAAAACCCAAGCTCTTGCGCGGCAAGGCTCACATCATAGACGCGCCCTATGCGGGGCGGCAGGGTCCAGCCGCGAGCCGCGAACAGCGCCGAAGCATCCGGGTAGAGGCAGGCGATCACCGCCGCCGCGTCTTGCCGCAAAGCGGCCGCCAGCGCCCGCTGAACCGGCATCGGCGCGCTGATGACATCGCACCCGAACCCGATCGCCGGCGCCTTCTCAAGCGCCGCAAGATGCGCCCGCGCCCCGTCTTCTACCGTCAACCGCCGATGCAAAAATTCGATGGCCTCGAGGTTTTCCCCTGGCGTGTGCTCGATCGTGTCGTTGTCCTCGGGAAAAAAGCGTCTCGTCCGCCGTTCAACGCAGGCCGGACCGCCGCTCTCCGCCGTCATTCGGCACAAATGCTCCGCCGCGAGCGGGGTCACGCCCTAGATGTTCCGCGGGGGCAAGGGGACCGAACGCTTCGTCCATCCACACCGCTTCCGGCGCGGCCTTCGCTCCGATCGCCTGGCTGATCATCAAGGAGGTCGTGGAGGTGAACACAAACCGGTCGTGGGCGCGCTGCTTGCGCCGCCTGCAACAGGGTCATCATGCCCGTCACGTTGATGTCCACGAAAATCTAGGTGGGGTTGCGGGCGATG
>JBILVS010000236.1:0-3209 GCA_044370335.1 Caulobacterales bacterium | reverse complement strand
GTCCACGGTGGGCGGTTTCGGAAGGGCTCGCGGTCTATCCGCCCTGGGCCTTTATCGGCTGGCATCAGCGCTTCGGCGCAGAGCACCGGCGGGCGTTCACTCTGGGTCTGGGGATCGTGCTGGCGGGTTTGCTGCTGGGCGCCATGGGCGCCTCGCTCATCCGTGATGAGACCACCCAGCCCAATGACAAGAAGCGCGGGCGCGGCTGGGCGAGGCTTCGTGATGCACGCAAGACAGACCTGGTTTCGGGAAAAGGATGCGTCATCGGCGAACTCAACGGGCGCCTCATCACCACCCAGGATCTGCGCCCAACGCTGGTCACCGGCGGCACGCGGTCGGGCAAGGGCCGCGGTCACGTGGGCCCAACCCTGCTCAATTGGACGGGCTCGGTACTGGTGCACGATCCCAAGGGCGAGAACTTCACCATCAGCGCCGGCTGGCGCGGCTTGTTCTCCCACACCCTGCGCTTTGCGCCGCGGTCAAAGACGTCAGCGCGGTTCAATCCGTTGGCGGAGATCCCGTGCGACGACAACGCGATCCCGATGATCCAGCGGATCGTGACCATCCTTGCCGATCCCTCCGGGCGGCCGGGCGAAGAAATCATCTGGGACACCGCCGCGCGCGAAATCGTCGAAGCCGTAATCCTCGACACCCTCTACACCGCACCCGATCACGAGAAGAACCTGATCACCGTCAAGCGCCGCCTCGCCGACCTGGATGCGACCGCCGAGGAAATGGTCAAAACTCTGCACCGGCCCGGGGCCGGCGGTGAACCCGAGACCCATCCCTTCATCCGCGACGCCGGCGTCTCCTATATCGCCATGCACGACCGCTTTCGCACCAGCGTGCAGGGCACGGCGCGCTCCTATCTCAAATGGCTGGCGGGCGGCGACATTGAGCGGGCGGTGTCGACAAGCGATTTTCGCCTTGGCGATTTGATGTGCGCCGACGCGCCGATGAGCCTGTTCGTGCAGGTGTCCTTGGCGGACTCTATCGCGCTCAAACCCCTCGTACGCCTGATCTTCTATGCCGCCGGTCAGATGCTCACGGCGGATGAAAAGCACGACGCGGCAGGCCGGCCGAAAAAGCACCAGCTGCTTCTGGTCATGGATGAATTCCCGATGCTGGGCCGCATCGACTTTTTTGAGAAACAATTGCGCCTGATGAGCTCTTATGGCTTGAAGGCGATGTTCGTGGCGCAAAGCCTCAACGACATTGTCGAGACCTACGGAACCCACAACGGCATTCTCGACAATTGCTTCATCTATTCCGCGTTTGCAGCCCTCGACCCGCTGACACAGGACAAAGTCTCGCGCCTCACCGGCATCGTGACCGAAACCCGCGAAGGCTTGAGCGAACCGCAAAGCGCGCTGAGCCCAGGCCGACGGACACGGTCGCTTAACCAGATCGACCGGCCGTTGCTCGAGCCAGGCGAGGTGCGCGGCCTGCCCGATGACACCCAGATCAGCCTGATCGTCGGGCGCAAACCTTTTCGCTTGCGCAAAGTGCAATACGACAAACGTGAACCCTTCAAGTCCCGCGCCGCGCTGGCGCCGCCGGCGCCGGATGCGCCGATCGACGCGCCGTCCCCCCGCCCCGTTCACCCATGGACCGGCAAACGCGGGCTCGGCCGCGACACGGACTTTGAGCCGCCGATGTTGAAAGAGATGCGCGCGGCGATCGCGGAAAAGGACGCCGCGAAAGCCGCCGAGCGCGTGCACGATGTCCTCAGCCTGTCGGAAACCATCCTGGATCGGATCAAAGCGAAGAAGCCCAAATCATGAGCACCGAGACCCTGACAACCCCCGCCGCAGGCGCCAGAGACTATGAGCGCATCTCGATCAATATCCCGCGCGGGTCGTTGCTGACGCGGCTCAAACGCGAGGCCGACGCCACCGGCGCCAGCCTCTCGGCCACCGCCGTGCGGGCGCTGGCGCGGGGCTTGCGGGGCGGGGATGCCGATGACCGCCTCCTGAAGCTTGAACGCAAACTCGCCGACCATATGCGCGCGGCCTCCCGCGACGCCATGGTGCAGCAGGAACTCATCGTCATGATCGCCCGCACGCTGCTGCTCCATCATGGCCTGGACGACGCGATCAGCGAGACGCGCAGCCACCGCGTGGAGGCCGTCATCGATCGCATGCTGGCGACGGTTCTGGCCAACATCACGAGTGGATGCACGCTGGCGCCGGAGGCATCGGATGCGCCGCAGGAGACGGTCTGATGGCGCGCGCCGGCGAACATCCCATCATCGCTGAACGAAGGCTGGAGGCTTTGCGCCACGCCCTTGGGCCAGAGGCGCTCGCCGCCCTCGTCGATCCGCAGATCATCGAGATCATGGCCAATCCGGACGGACAGGTGTTTGTCGACAGGCTGAAAGCGGGCCGCTCATGCCTTGGCGTCTTGCTGGATGCGCCCGCCCGCGAGCGCGTCGTGCGCCTGATTGCCGACTATATGGGCGAGACCGTGAGCCGCGAAGACCCGCGTCTGGCGGGCGTACTTCCCGAGACAGGCGAACGTTTTCAGGGCTTCTTGCCGCCCGTCGTGGCGGGGGCTGCGTTTTCGATCCGCAAGCGTCCTGCAATGATCTTCACCTTGGATGATTATGTCGCCAACGGCGTGATGACGCCCGACCAGGCCGCCGCGCTTGCGGCAGCGGTGGAGGCCCGGAAAAACATCTTGATCGCCGGCGGCACATCGTCCGGCAAAACCACGCTCGCCAACGCCCTGCTCGCCCTGCCCGGCTTTGCCCAGGATCGCGTGTTCCTGATCGAGGATACGCCGGAGCTCGCCTGCTCGGCCGTCGATTGCGTCGCCGCGCTCACCCGCCGCGCGCCGCATCCTGTGGGTGTCGCGGACCTCGTGCGCGATGCGCTTCGCATGCGGCCCGATCGCATTGTTGTGGGTGAAATGCGCGACGGCGCCGCAGCACTCGAAACCCTCAAGGCCTGGAACACCGGCCATCCGGGTGGGCTGTCGACTATCCATGCGAATTCGGCGGCGGAGGCGTTTCAAAGGCTGGAAGACCTGATTGCCGAAGTCGCGGCTGCGGCGCCGATGCGGACCATTCAGCAGGCGGTGGAAATGGTGGTGTATATCCGGCGGACCACAGAGGGGCGAAGGGTGGAGGAGATCTGTGTCCGGCAGGAACAAGGCCTAGTGGCGACAGACGCCGTCGCGCCGGCGCGTATGGCCCGCTAATCGAGCTC
>JBILVS010000235.1:0-3221 GCA_044370335.1 Caulobacterales bacterium | reverse complement strand
TCGACAGCGTCATCGATTGCTTCCTCGCGCTCACAGCCGGCCGCAACCCGCGGCGCCTCAGCGAGTGCCGCACCGCCCCACCAGGGCGAACGCCCACCGCCGCAGCGGCGCCCGCCGAAGACGCCGCCCGCTCGCCCCTTTTCGTCGCTCGTTCTCCGTAAGGCCGAAAATGTTCGTGAAGATCGACCCCAACACCCTGCTCACCCCGCAAGACGCCGCCGACATGCTCGGCGTTTCGACCGCCACGCTCGCACGCTGGCGCCAAGAGGGCGGTGAACTGAAGTTCGTCCGCCTCAGTCGCCAAACTGTGAAGTACAGATACGCCGACATCGCTGAATTTATTGAGGAACGGCTTCATACATGAGGCGTGTCCCGAGACCTACTTGGGCATCTTCAGCGAATAGCTCGTGCTCCGCCCACCGCCAGGTTCGCGGACGAGAATGCCCCGCTCAACCAAATCAGTAATGTCGCGCAGCGCTGTGTCCTGCGAGGCTTTGGTCAGCGTCGCCCACTTGGACGTCGTGAGCTTACCCTCGAAGCCGTTGAGCAAACGGTTGATCATGGCGCGCTGGCGCTCGTTGAGCGGCTGATCTTTGGTCGCTTCCCAAAAGCGCGCCTTGGCCATGACGCTGGAAAGCGTTGCCTCCGCACCTTCGATGGCGCGCTCAAGACACGCAAGAAACCACAAGAGCCATTGCGTGATGTCGAGATCGGCTTTCTGCGTCGCCTCGAGAATATCGTAGTAGGCTTTGCGCTCGGTGCGGATCTGCGCAGACATGCTGTAAAACCGTTGCGGGCTGCGTTCCGATCGCGCCAGCGCCATGTCCGCTATGGCGCGCGCGATGCGCCCGTTTCCGTCCTCAAATGGGTGGATGGTCACAAACCAAAGGTGTGCAAGCGCCGCCTTCAAAACCGGGTCCAGCGCGGGCCCACCTTCGAACCAGGTAAGGAAATCAGTCATTTCCAACGACAGGCGCTTGGCCTCTGGCGCTTCGTAGTGAACGCGTTCCTTCCCTACAGGGCCGGAGACAACCTGCATCGGACCGCGAGATCCGTCGCGCCATGCGCCGACAACAATCCTGCTCATGCCGCTGCGCCCTGAGGGGAAGAGCGCGGAGTGCCATCCAAACAGACGTTCCTCCGTCAGTGGATCAGCAAACTTCTGGGTAGCATCGAGCATCATTTCGACGACCCCTTCCACGTTCCGGTCAGCAGGTGTCAGAGCGCCGATGTCCATACCAAGGCGACGTGCAATGGAAGAACGAACCTGCTCGCGATCAAGGTGCTCGCCTTCAATCTCGCTCGACTTCAGCACGTCCTCGGTCAAAGTGGCGAGCACCGCTTCGGCGCGCAGATTGAAGCCAAGGGCTTCCATTCGCCCGATGAGGCGCCCCTGCCGGTGGCGCACATCTGGGAGCCTGGCAGCGAGCACCGTCTCGTCCCAGCGGAACTTCGGCCAAGCCGCTTTCTGATGAATATACCGGGTCAATCTCCGCACCTCATGCAGCGATTACATCACAGATCTGCCGCGTCCCGCAAGGCTAAACTCCGCAAGAAATGCGGTGATTGTGCCATCTATTCACCGCAAGTGGGCCTAACTGTGTGTGCGAAGACCCAATATTTGTTTGGTCAAAGCCGCATCGTTAACGAGCGGTGGCGGGTTCGGCGCGTAGGGGCAGCGTGTATTCAGGCGGTTCTTTACGCAGAGTGTTGAGCTCCAAATGCCCATTAGTTGCCCAGGAACGACGCCCACCGAGCCATCAGGACCCGGCGCTTGTCGAACAAATCGCCGCGCCGGTAGGCGGCCTCCACCTTGCTTCCAACTGCATGCGCCAAGGCGGCCTCGGCCACTTCGCCGAGCACTTCAGTGCGCTCAGCGCACCAATCTCTGAAGGTTGACCGAAAGCCATGGGCCGTAATGTCATCGCGCCCTAGCTTTCGAAGGAGCATGAGAAAAACCATGTTCGATAGGGGGCGACCGCTTTTGGCGCCCGGGAAAACGTAATCATCATCGCGACGCAACGCGCGCATCTCTTCGAGGATCTCGATCGCTCGTTGACTTAATGGCACGCGATGCGCGACCCCCATTTTCATGCGGTCGCCGGGGATGGTCCACACGTCTTGCACCAAGTCGAACTCACTCCACCGCGCCTCCAGCGTTTCTGACGTTCTGGTCGCGGTTAGGATGCAGAACTCAAAGGCGCGGGCGCCAACAGAGGCTTTTCCTTGAAGGAGGCGCACGAGGCCAGGCGCCTCATCAATGGCGATCGCGGCGTGGTGCTTAACCTTTTGAACCTTGTTCTGCGCGGGCAGCGACTTTTTGAACTGATCCTTGCGCGCCGGATTGGGCTGGTTCGGGTCGCGGTGCCCTGCTTCGGCCGCCCAATCGAGAACGGCCGCAATCCGCGCACGAACCCGATTGGCCGTTTCGGTCTTAACGCCCCACAGCGGTTCAACAATTCGCAGCACCATCCCCCGATCAATTTGATTGACGGGAACATCGCCAATCAATGGCCAGGCGTAAGTCTGGAGGGTGGTGCCCCATTGGGCAGCGTTCTTCGGGTTCTTGAGCGACTTTGTGTGAACCGAGAGAAAGGCTTTTGTGGCTTCCCGGAAGGTGGGCGTCATGGGCGCAATGGCTGGCGACGGCGCCGCTGTCCTCAATGGATCCCCTCTGGCCGCAGCGGCGCGGAGCGCCTCGGCCTTGCGGCGAACCTCAGCGAGCGTGACCTCCGCAGGAGTGCCAAGGCTCACTTCGCGCTTCACGCCGCCTGGCATCGTGAGGCGTAGCACCCAGGTCCGGCACACGACGCCCGTGCGTAAGTTGCGTCGTACGCGCAGGCGCAAACCCGCGCCATCCACGTACCAGCCGGGCTCGATGACCTGACGCACCATTCTGTCTGTCAGTCGATTCAAACTCATCGTTTGGCTTCCATGTCCCCTCGGGAGCCCACCCCCGCCATGTCCCCTCCCATGTCCCCTTTTGGGCTCAGAGAGGGGACATGCACGAGAGAATGACCGCGAACGATCAATCGCCGAAATCGCTTCATTTACAAGGAGAAATTGGCCCATTTCACGAACGACCGCGAACGCCCATGAACGCCCGCTTCGAATCCTACCCGGGGAGCCATTGCGCGAAAAAAAGCCTTTATTTTTTAAAAGTTTAGGGGCTGAGCCGGCTCCGGTTTCCTTCCTACCCACTCCGCTACCCATGAAAAAAT
>JBILVS010000234.1:0-3227 GCA_044370335.1 Caulobacterales bacterium | reverse complement strand
TTTACTGGATTGTTGTTGACGCGGCTTTCGCCGCAGGATGAACGCCTGTAGCCGGGGAGGCCTTGGGCATGGCGATGACACGACGGGCCGTGACGGTGAGCGGAGGGTCCGTGCTCTTGGCAGCGTGCAGCGGCGACGCCATGACGGCAGAGTCTGGCGCTGCGCCGCGGCCTTTGGTGATCGCGCATCGCGGAGCGTCCGCCGATCGGCCGGAGCATACGCTTATGGCTTATCAGCGCGGCATCGATCAGGGCGCGGACTTCATCGAGCCTGACCTCGTGATGACCAAGGACGGCGTTCTGGTCTGCCGGCATGAGTGTGAGATCGGCGAGACGACAGATGTTGCGGCGCGGCCGGAATTCGCGGCGCGGCAGACCACGAAAACCATCGACGGGCGGCCCTTCACCGGCTGGTTTGCGGAAGACTTCACTCTCGAGGAACTCAAAACCCTGCGCTGCAGGGAACGGCTGGCGCAGTTGCGGCCGCAGAACGCGGCGTTTGACGGGGAGGCGGTGATCCCGACCTTTGCCGAAGTCGCAGCGCTGGCGAATGCGGCCGGCGTCGGGATTTATCCTGAGCTGAAGCATCCGCGCTATCTGACCGGGCTTGGGCTTGATCCCGTGCCGGCGCTGATGGAGGCTCTGCGAGCGGCGGATCTTGCGATCGCGCGGGAGCGCGTGTTCGTGCAGTGCTTTGAGTTGGGGCCGCTGCAACGGATCGCCTCGGTGTCGTCGATGCACGTGGCGTGCGTTCAGCTGATAAGCGCCGACGGGGCGCCGGTGGATGGGGAAGGACTGACCTACGCCGATCTGATCACGGACGAGGGGCTTGGGCGGATGGCGGACTATGCGGTGGGGATTGGCGTGCAGAAGACGCTGATCACGCCATGGAACTCGGAAAATGGGCTTATGCCATCGACCGATCTTGTGGCGCGGGCGCGGGCAGCGGGGCTGAAAGTGCATGCCTGGACGGTGCGGCCGGAGAACTTTTTCCTGCCGGTGGAGATGCGCCTCGGCGATGACCTTGCCGCGCCCGGGAATGTGGCGGCGGAAATCCGTTTGTTGCTCGATCAAGGCGTTGATGGCTTGTTCTGCGATCGGCCCGCCGATGCGATGAGTGTTTTGGCGGATTGGAGACCCCCGGCATGAGCGACGCTCCCTCTGTTGTGTCCAGGATTGAAGGCCGTGCGGGGCGGCTGACGCTGAACCGGCCTGAAGCCTTGCATTCGCTCAATACGGCGATGTGCGTCGAAATGATCGAGGCGCTGACGGATTGGCGGGAAGACCCGGCGGTTTCCTGGATCATCATCGATCACGCCGCCGGAACGAGAGGCTTCTGCGCAGGGGGCGATATCCGGATGCTGGCGGACAGCGGCCGCGGCGATGGGGCGGACGCGCGGCGGTTTTTTCACACGGAATACCGGCTGAACCACCTGCTCCAGAGCTACCCCAAGCCCGTGATTGCGATTATGGACGGGGTGACGATGGGGGGCGGGGTCGGGATTTCCGTCCATGGCGGCTATCGGGTGGCGACGGAGCGGACTGTGTTCGCCATGCCGGAGACGGGGATCGGGCTGTTTCCGGATGTCGGCGGGGGCTGGTTCTTGCCTCGCCTGCCCGAGCCGGAGCTTGGGACTTGGCTTGCCCTCACAGGCGCGCGGATGAAGGGGCAGGATTTGCTGTCCGCCGGGGTGGCGACGCACTTTGCGCTCTCGGCGGAGCTGTCGCGACTTCTGCCGCAGCTGTGCGCGGAAGGCCCAGCGGCGCTGGCGCGCCAGCCGACGGACACCGCGCCGATCGTGCCTTATCCAGGCGCGCTGAAACCGCTGTTCGGGTTCGACGCCTTGGAAGAGATCATTGCGGCGCTAGCGAGCGCTCAGCCGCACGATGGGCGGAACTGGGCGCATGAGCAGCTTGAGGTTTTGAAGACCAAGTCGCCGCAGACAATGAAGGTGGCTCTGCGCCAGCTGCGCGAGGGGGCTAAGGCTGCTCGGTTCGCGGACGTGATGCGGATGGAATACCGCATCGCCTGCCGGGTGGTGCACCGGCACGACTTTTTGGAAGGCGTGCGGGCGGTGATCATCGATAAGGACAATGCGCCGAAGTGGTCGCCCGACACGGTGGAGGGCGTGACGCCCGACATCCTGGACGCGATCTTTGCGCCCCTGCCCGCCGAGGAGGAATGGACGCCGCTGCCTGGGCTGTAAGCGGCGGACATGCCTATCGCGGCTCATTCACGATTCAGATCGCCTGTTTGAGCCTGCCGGCCTTTTTGCGCAGACCCAGCAGGCCTTCATGGCTTCGATGAGATGGGCGGCTGCTGCTGCGGCGGCGGCCTTGGCGTTGGTGGTCGGCGGCGTGGCGATGGCCGACAATACGAGCGCCAACACCTCCGACGAACACTTCGACCAATATGAGTGCTGACCCCTGGTCGAGCAATTCGAGTTCGAATTCCTCCAACAACCCGTCCGACCATGAAGGGCTCTTTGATTATCGTCGGGATGAGCGGGTCGATGTGCGCGGCGATGGCTGGGCGCAATGGGGCCGCCGCGAGATCCGGGAGCGTTATGAGAACCCACGCGGCGTGTGGCGAGGGGAGGTCCGAGAGGGCTGGGTGGGTTCAGACGATGAGGACCGGGACGACGATTAAGCGGGCTGTGGCTTGGCGTAAGGCTCCGCCGCCCAGGCGAGAGCCTGCGCCTTTTCCGCGGATTTGAAGGCCTTCACTTGAGGCGCTGGCAGGAAGCTGCCGGCGAAACTGATCCAAGTGTGGATCCAAGCCGTGTCGCTGACCACGGCCTTTCGGTCTATGCGGCCGATCCATTGTAGCGCCTCAAAGCCCTCTTTCAGATCTTCGAGCAGGCCCGCGGCGTCGAAGCCATTCCAGTCGGAAATGTCCACATAGGCGGAAATCCGCGGATTGCGGGCGAGGCGCGCACGGCAGATCGCGAACGTGTCGTCGATGTCGGCTTTGCTGATCAAGCCCACATAGCGCAGGGCGATCACAGGGTCTGGGCCGGACAGAACTTCATACATTCAATCATCGGCGCAGAAAGACCGGGCGAAACTAAGGTCATGCTCCCGGGTCCCTTTGGCTCCCTCTGGAACTTGAACCGCCCATGTCTGGTTTCGGGAGGGCCTTTCTCGGGACCGGCGTTACGGCGACGGGCCGTCACACAGAGGGAGCTCTCAGGAGGCAAGCATGCGCGACCCCGTTGCCGAACCTGA
>JBILVS010000091.1:0-11555 GCA_044370335.1 Caulobacterales bacterium | reverse complement strand
CCGTCGGTCAAGCGCCGCCTGCCGCCTCCAGGGGAATCGCTTCAGGTTAACGAGGTTTTCTGACGGATGAGTTTTTCGAGATAGTCCTGGTTTAAGCAGGCGAGTTTCCGTCGATTTTTCAGGCTGTGTTTGTCCTTTGGATGACGCAGCAAGTTTACCGCCATATGTCGGATGATCGCCATGTTATGCGGTCCTGCGCCGGTTCGCAGTCTTGACAGATCATCATGGAAGACGACGTCGAGGACCCAGTGCAGGCGGTTTTCCACGCCCCAGTGGCTTCGCACAGCGAGCGCGAGAGCCGTTGCGTCAAGTTTGGCTGAGGAGACGAAGTATCGGGTCTCATTGTGGATTTTACCCTCTCGTTCTGTTCTCGAATGTATGCAGGCGATGGTGACGAGTTTGGGAAAGTATCGTTCTCCGGCGAACCGGCGGTCGGAGTGAAGCCAGTCAACGTTGTGGGACGCCAGGCATAGGCGGTGTTCGATGCGGCCATGATCAGCTTCTGTTGTCTCGAAGGCAGAGCTCTCGTCTGCGCTTGCGGGGTCTGCAAAGTAGGTTTCGACCTCACCGAGCAATTCCGGGCGGTTGGCCTTGAGGACAAAGAGGTAGTCACCGCCACGCTCGAGGATCGTTTTTGCGATCTCTACCTGTGCGCCGATGGCATCGATGGTGACGAGCGCGCCGGTGAGTTCAAGACGCTGGAGCAAGAGGGGAATGGCAGTGATTTCATTGGACTTTTGTGCCGTCGCCTCCTGCCCCAGAACCAGGCGTTGCCGGCTCGCCCAGGCTGAGACCATGTGCAGAGGACCGACCCCCTTCGATCGTGCGTGGGTACGGCGCGAGGTCTTGCCGTCGATCGCGACAATCTCAGGATCAGTATCGCGAAGGGTTTCGATCCAGGAGCTGAAACACGACTTGAAGGTCTCCGCGTCCAGCGCGTTGACGATGTCGTTGAGGGCGTCATGCGAGGGTACGCCGCGATCAAACGGCAGGAAGCGGCGCAGGAAGATCAGGCGCTCGCGCCCCCAGAGGGAAACCTCTGTGAAGTCCTCCATACCCGAGAGTGTCGCGCAAAGAAGCAGAAGCAGGATTTCATCCAACGGATAAAGAACACGCCAGGACTGTCGCGGATCCTTGAGTGCGCTGAAATGATCCAGAAAAACAGGAGATAGAGACATCATGAGACCTCGCAGAAGCAAGGTGTCCATGAATCACAATTTGGCCCTCAGGGGACTCCCCCCTCAGAGCGAAGCACCCTTCGCCCGTTAACCTGAAGCGATTGCCCTGCCCTTTGGCGCCACGCCTCTTTCTTTCGTTCATGGGTTTGGGCTAGGGTGTGTGTTGCGACGGGGTCGTTCGCGCTCTTTCCATTGAGTAGCCAGCGCCCCCGACCGCACCCCAGCTCCGGCGATCAGGAGAGAGAGCGGTGCGCGGCGTTTCCGCCTTCATGGCCGGTCGCCGCCAGCGCCCGCCGCCTTCAGACCCGGCGTTGGCCCTTTGTCAGCGGGTCGAGCGCGCCGCCTCCCAGCGCGCCTCGCCTGCCTCACTCGGAGTTCGGCATGGCCGTCCCGGCGCGTTCGATCGGTTCTCCAGCGGCCCCCGCCGCAGGATACGCCCTCGTTCCGCGCGCCTTGTTCGGCCGTTCCCCCCGCGCTCCCCTGCCCTATGCAACACTTCGCGCTGCGCCGCGGCTTCCGCTGGCGCGCGCCCTGATCGGAGCACTGCCTGATGGCGAAAAAAATGCTGATCGACGCGGTCCACCCGGAAGAAACCCGGGTCGTCGTGATGTCCGGAAGCCGCGTTGAAGACTTTGATTTCGAGGTTCAAAATCGCAAACAACTCCGCGGCAACATCTATCTGGCGAAAGTCACTCGGGTAGAGCCGTCTCTGCAGGCGGCGTTTGTGGAGTATGGCGGCAACCGCCACGGCTTCTTGGCCTTCTCCGAAATCCACCCGGATTATTACCAGATTCCCACCGCAGACCGCGAAGCGATCAAACAAGAGGTGGAAGCCGCCACCAAGGCCGCCGGCGCTGATAGCGAAGAGGGCGGCGCGGATGACGATGACGACGGGCTGGAGGAAATCCGCCGCCGCATCCTCACCCGGCGCTACCGCATCCAGGAAGTGATCCGCCGCCGCCAGGTCATGCTTATCCAGGTGGTCAAAGAAGAGCGCGGCAATAAAGGCGCGGCGCTCACGACCTATCTCTCCCTCGCCGGGCGCTACTGCGTGCTGATGCCCAACACCGCCCGCGGCGGCGGCATCAGCCGGAAGATCACCAACGGCCCGGACCGCAAGCGACTCAAGAAGATCGCTTCCGAGTTCGACCTCCCCGGCGGCATGGGGCTCATCATCCGCACCGCCGGCGCCAAGCGCACCAAGACCGAGATCAAACGGGACTACGAGTACCTGATGCGAGCCTGGGAAGGCATCCGCGACATGACTATGCGCTCGATCGCGCCGGCGCTGATCTACGAGGAATCGAGCCTTGTGAAGCGCGCCATCCGCGACCTTTACGACAAGGACGTCGATGAGGTTCTGGTCGAAGGCGACGCCGCCTACCGCGAAGCCAAAGACTTCGTGCGCATGCTGATGCCTAGCCACGCTAAGCGCGTGCACCCTTGGAAAGAGCCCGTCCCCATCCTCACCCAGCAGGGGGCGGAGCGGCAATTGTCAAGTGCGTTTTCGCCGATCGTGAACCTGCGATCGGGCGGCTATATCGTCATCAACCAGACTGAAGCTTTGGTGGCGATCGACGTGAACTCCGGCCGCGCCACCAAAGAGCGCAGCATCGAGACCACCGCGGTTAAAACCAATCTTGAGGCCGCCGAAGAGGCCGCGCGCCAGATCCGCCTGCGAGATCTGGCCGGCCTGATCGTCATCGATTTCATCGACATGGAAGAAGCGAAGAACGATCGCGCGGTCGAGAAAAAGATGAAGGATTGCCTGCGCTTTGATCGGGCGCGGGTGCAGATGGGCAAGATCAGCCCCTTCGGCTTGCTTGAAATCTCCCGCCAGCGGCGCCGGACCGGCATCCTGGAAGGCAGTTCGCACGTCTGCCCGCATTGCAACGGCACAGGCCGGATCCGCTCGGTGGAAAGCGCGGCGCTGTCGCTCCTGCGGGCGCTAGACGAGGCGGCAGGAAAGAACCAAGGCTCGCAGCTGGAGGTCCGGGCGCCGGTGGACGTCGCCTTCTATGTGCTCAACGACAAGCGCACCTGGCTTGAGACCCTGGAAGGCGCGCGGTCGGTGAAAATTCGGATCGTGGGCGTGTCGAGCCTCTCCCCGCCGGACTTTGAAATCAGCACCCACGGGCCGCGGATCGACGATGAACTATCCGAAGACGCCCCTGCGCCGCGCCGGTCGGTGAAGCCGGAGCCGGCGCCGGTTCTGGAGGCCGATTTCGACGACGAGGCGGCCGACGACGAGGAAGCCGCGCCCACCGCGGCCCGCGGCAAGGATCGTGACTCCAAGGATCGGGACGAGGAGGGCGAAGGCGGCCGGCGGCGTCGGCGCGGCCGGCGCGGCGGTCGTCGCAGTCGGGATGGCGAAGGCGGCGCCGAGCGCAGCGCGGACGCCCCGGCCATCGAAGCGATCGCCGAAGGCCATGAGCGCGCGGCTCGGCTCAGCGATGGCGGCGGCCGTCGGCGGCGTCGGCGCCGCGGCAAAGGTCGGGTCGGCGGCGATTTCGACGGCGGCGAGCACTTTGACTTCCTGGCGAGCGAGCCGATCCCGGCCGCGGTTCCCGCTCCGGCGGAGGAAGAGGCCCCCAACCCCGTGATCGAGGCCGTGGAGCCCGAGGTCGCAGCGGAGCCTGCGCCGAAGGCTCGGCGGTCACGCCGGACGGCGGCGGTCGCGGTCGCGGTGGCGGAAGAGCACGCAGCCGAAGGCATGGCGGCGGAGCCCGATCTGCGGCCGACCCAGGACCCGGCGCCGGCGCTGGAACTGGCGATTCACGCCGCGGCCGAAGCCGAGCCGGTGGCCATTGCCCCCGAACAGATCGCAGCAGACGCCTACCAGCCGGATCAGGCCAAGCGGGACCGGTTCTTCGCCCGGCTCCGCGGCTGGGGCAAGAAGGACGACTGAGCCTTCGGCCTGTCGGTCACGTCTGCGCCACAAAGCCCCGGCATGGCCTTTACGGCTCGGGTTTGTGGCCGAAGGCGTCGCCCTGTGTGACGCTGCAGGCGCCGCCAGGCGCGATAAAGGAGGACCGATGATGTCCCTGTTCCCGCTGTCTCGCCCGATGCAGCGCCAAGCCGCCCCTCGTCTCCGCATGGCGGGAGCGGCGGCGGCGCTTGCGGTCACGGCGCTGTTCGCCCCCGCGACTCAGGCGCAAAGCCTGATCCGCGACGCCGAGATCGAAGACACCCTGCGGGACTTCACCGACCCGATCCTTGTGGCCGCGGATTTGAACCCCGAGGACGTCCGCATCCGCATCATCAATGACCCCGTGCCCAACGCCTTCGTTGCGGGCGGCCAGCAGATGTTCTTCCATACCGGGCTCATCACCACGGCCCAGAGCCCGAATGAAGTCATAGGCGTCATCGCCCACGAAACCGGCCACATTGCCGGGGGCCACCTCGCCCGGTCCCGCCAGGCAATGGAGGATGCGGCGATCCCCGCCTACATCGCGATGGGCGTGGGCATTCTTGCGATCGCGGCGGGCCAACCGGAGGCGGGCATCAGCCTTTTGTCGGGCGCCCCGGCCTTCGCGCAGGGCTCTTTTGTGCGGCACACCCAGGTGCAGGAAAGCGCCGCCGACCAGGCCGCCATCACCTATCTCGACGCCACCGGCCAATCCGGCCGCGGTCTGATCAGCTATTTCGACCGGGAGTTCCGGCCCAACGAGTTCATGGTGCGTCGCGTCCCGGCCTACATGGTCACCCACCCCTTCACCTCCGATCGGGTTGAGGCCCTGCGGGAAAGGGTCGAGGGCTCGCCCTTTGCCGATGTGCCGGATACGCCGGAAAACATCCTGCGCTTTCAGATGATGCGGGCGAAGATCATCGGTTTTCTGCGGCCGGTGAGCGAGACCTTCTCGCTTTATCCCCCAAGCGAGGTGTCGTTGCCCGCCCGCTACGCCCGAGCCATCGCCTTTTACCGCCGGCCGGACTTCACCCGCGCCACTGAGGAAATCCAGGCCCTGATTGATGAGCACCCGGAGAACCCGTTCTTCCAGGAACTCATGGGCCAGATGCTGTTTGAGCGGGGAATGTCGGCGGAGTCCCTGCCGTTTCATCGCCGGTCTTTGGAACTGCTGCCAGACGAGCCTTTGTTCCAGGTGAACCTCGCCCGGGCGCTGATCGCGGCGGGCGGCCGGCCCAACATCGAAGAGGCGGTGACGCTGCTGACGGCAGCTACCCATTCCGAACCGGACAACGCTTTGGCCTGGCGGGAAATGTCGACCGCGCAGGACCAGCTGGGGGATCAAGGCCTCGCCCTGCTCGCGTCGGCCGAGCAGTATTTCGTAGGTGGCAACCTGCCGATGGCCCAGAACTTCGCCGAACGGGCGCGGCGGACGCTCACGCCGCAGAGCGTCTATTGGCGTCGGGCCGACGATCTGGTCATGTTGACGCGAAACGGGCTTCGCAATGTGGCGCAGAACCGGCCCTGACCGGGCAGGGGCGGCGCCCAAACCAGTAAGGAACTGAGAATGATGGGGTTACGGGCGCTTCGGCGGGCAGCCGCGAGCGGGTTGGCGGCGGCCGCCCTGGCGTTGGCCGCGTGTTCGCCGACGGCCGAGCCGGAGGCGCTGGCCGCGCCGCCGGTGACCGAAAGCTTCACCCCCGCCCAAGCCGAAGACATCGGCACGATCGTCCGGGCGTATCTCGTCAACAACCCGGGTGTCCTCGAAGAGGCCTTCCAGGCGCTGCAAGACAAGCGCATGGCCGACGCCATGACGGCGATGACCACCGATCCCCGCGCCTTCAGCCTCGGTCCCCGCGACGCCCCGATTACGATCGTCGAGTTCTTCGATTACCAATGCACCTTCTGCCATCAGGCGATGACGTGGGTGTTCGCCACGCAGCGGGCCCGGGACGACGTCCGGGTCGTGTTCCTGGAACTGCCGAGCCTGGGGCCACAGTCTTTGGAGGCCTCTCAGGCCGCCATCGCCTCGATGCGGCAGGGCAAGTATATCGAGCTCCACCGCGCCCTGATGGGCCATCAGGGGCCGCTGGACGGCCCAACCATCGACCAGTTAGCCCGTGACGTGGGGCTCGACATCGCCCGGATGCGGCGCGACATGGCTGATCCCGACGTGGAGGACTTTATCGCCGACTCCCACGATCTCGCCGCCAGCATCGGCGGTCGCGGCACCCCGCTGTTCGTGATCAACGGCCGGATGGTCCCGGGCTTTGACGAAGCTTCCCTCAACGACGCCCTCCGCCAGGCCGCCGCCGAGGAGCGGACCTAAATCAGGCCCGCGAGAGGAGACGAGGGGTCGGCGTACCGCTTTTTCGGCATCCGCCCCGCCAGATACCCCTCCCGGCCGGCGATGACCGCGTACTTCATGGCGCGGGCCATGCGGATCGGGTCTTTCGCCTCAGCGATGGCAGTGTTCATCAACACCCCGTCGCAGCCAAGCTCCATCGCGATGGCGGCGTCCGAGGGCGTGCCGACGCCCGCGTCCACGATCACCGGCACCCGGGCCTGCTCCACGATCAGCCGGATGTTCACAGGGTTCTGGATGCCCAGACCCGAACCAATCAGCGAGCCGAGCGGCATGATGGCCGCTGCCCCCGCGTCCTCGAGTTTGCGGGCGTAAACGGGGTCGTCCGAGCAATAGACCATGACCTGAAAACCCTCGGCAATCAGCACCTTGAGGGCCTTCAGAGTCTCCTCCATGTCAGGATAGAGGGTCTTCTGGTCCGCCAGAACCTCAAGCTTCACAAGCTCCCAGCCCCCCGCCTCCCGCGCAAGGCGCAGGGTGCGCAGCGCGTCGTCGGCGGTGAAGCAGCCCGCTGTGTTAGGCAGGAAAATCGTCGTCTTGGGGTCAATATAATCTACTAGAAGCGGTTCGTTGGGGTTGGTCAGGTTCACCCGCCGGACCGCGACCGTCACCATCTCCGCCCCGCTTGCCTCGAGGGCCGCAGCGTTCTCGGCGTAGGACCTGTACTTGCCAGTGCCGATGATGAGGCGGGAGCGCAGCGTGCGCCCCGCCACCGTCAGCACATCACTTTCTTGTGTTTTTTCAATCATCTTTTCTTATCCGCCGCCGACAAACTGCACGATCTCCAGCCGATCCCCGTCCTGCAAATCCGTGAGGGCGTAGCGCGAACGGGGCACGATCTCGCCATTGCGCTCCACCGCCACTTTGTTCGGGACAAGGCCCAAGGATTTCAGCAGGCTTTCCACGCTGTCCCCTTGCCGCGCAACGCGCGTTTCGCCATTGATCGTAACTTCCATCCAGCGTCCTTTTCGGCTTCCCCGAGATAGGCCGCCCACCAAGCTGACGCAACCGAGCCCAAGCCGCCTATGTCCTCTTCCGCCACCGCCGCCCCGGTTTTTGTGCTGAATGGTCCCAACCTGAACCTGTTGGGAACGCGCGAGCCGCCTATTTACGGCGCCCAGACGCTGGCCGACATCGAGCGCGCCTGCGCCCCGATCGCCCAAGACCTCGGCTTGAGCCTCAGCTGGCGGCAGTCCAACCATGAAGGCCAGCTGATTGATTGGCTGCAGGAAGCCCACACCGGGGCGCAAGCGGTCATCTTGAACCCAGGGGGCCTAACCCACACCTCCGTTGCGCTGCGTGACGCGGTGGCCGCCATTGCACCCCCTGTTTTAGAAGTGCATTTGTCCAATCCGGCGGCGCGGGAGCCTTTTCGCCACCATTCCCATATCAGCGGTGTAGCTCGGGGTTTAATCGCCGGGTTCGGCGCGACAGGCTATGCGTTGGCTGTCCGGGCCTGCGCGGACCTGATTGGATCCAGGAGCGCCCCTGGCGGCGCCTGAAGGAGCTTGAGAGCGTATGAGCGACAAGAAAACCGGGGCCGGCGTCGACCCGCAGTTCGTGCGGGAGCTGGCGACGATCCTCAAAGACCAGGATCTCAACGAGATCGAGCTTGAGCAGGGCGAATTGAAGCTGCGTCTTGTGAAGGCCGCCCCGGTGATGGCCGCAGCCCCCATCGCCTACGCCCCGGCCCCGGCCCCGATGGCTGCCCCTGCCCCCGCGGCCCCCGCCTCGAGCCCGATGACAGCAGCCCCCTTGGCGCCGGCGATCCCCGCGGGCGCGATCCGCTCTCCGATGGTGGGCACCGCTTATCTTGCCGCTGAACCGGGCGCCGCGCCGTTTGTGAAGGTGGGCGATATGGTCAATGAGGGCCAAACCTTGCTCATCGTGGAAGCGATGAAGACGTTCAATCCCATCCCGTCGCCACGGTCGGGCCGGGTGAAGCAGATCTTAGTCTCCGACCAACAACCGGTCGAATATGACGAACCCCTGATTATCCTGGACTAGGCGCTGAGCGCCTGAGGGACCCCTTGATGTTCGATAAGGTTCTGATCGCTAACCGCGGCGAGATCGCTTTACGCATCCATCGCGCCTGCAAGGAAATGGGCATCGCGACGGTCGCGGTGCACAGCCAGGCGGACGCCGAAGCCATGCATGTGCGGCTCGCCGACGAAAGCGTCTGCATCGGCCCGCCGCCTGCGGCGAAGAGCTATCTGCATATCCCTGCGATCATGGCCGCGGCGGAAATCACCAACGCCCAGGCGATCCACCCAGGTTACGGCTTTCTCTCCGAGAATGCGAAATTCGCTGAAATTGTCGAGAAAAGCGGCCTCACCTTCATCGGTCCCAAGGCGGAACACATCCGCATGATGGGCGACAAGATCGTCGCCAAAAAGGTGGCGATGGAAGCCGGCATCCCCGTGGTGCCGGGATCCGATGGCGCCATAACCTCCGACGACGTCGCCAAGAAGGTCGCCAAGCAGATCGGCTTCCCCGTTCTCATCAAGGCTGCGGCGGGGGGCGGCGGGCGCGGCATGAAGGTCGCGCGGGACGCCTCCGAACTATCCGAAGCGCTCTCAACCGCCCGCGCTGAAGCCAAGGCCGCCTTCGGCGACGACAGCGTCTATATCGAGAAATACCTGTCCCAACCGCGGCACATCGAAATCCAGATCGCCGCCGACAGCCACGGCAACGTCATCCACCTCGGCGAGCGGGACTGCTCGCTCCAGCGCCGCCACCAGAAAGTGCTGGAGGAGGCGCCCTCCCCCGCCCTCAACGCCGACCAGCGGGCGGAAATCGGCGAAATCACCGCCGCAGCCATCCGCAAGCTCGGCTATTTGGGCGTCGGGACCGTGGAGTATCTCTATGAGGACGGCGAGTTCTACTTCATCGAGATGAACACCCGCCTGCAGGTGGAGCATCCGGTCACCGAAATGATCACCCGGCTCGACCTCGTGCGCGAGCAGATCCTGATCGCGGCCGGTCAGACGCTCTCAATGCGCCAACAAGACGTGCCCTTCATCGGACACGCCATCGAATGCCGGATCAATGCGGAAAACCCCGTGACCTTCGCCCCCTCGCCAGGGGTGATCACGAGTTTCCACCAGCCCGGCGGTTTGGGGGTGCGCCTCGATTCGGCGATCTACACCGGGTACAAAATCCCGCCCAACTACGACAGCCTCATCGGCAAGCTGATCGTCCATGGCCGCAACCGCAACGAGGCCCTCTTGCGTCTGCGCCGGGTCCTCGATGAGATGGTGATTTCCGGCGTGGAGACCACGATCCCGCTGTTTCAGCGGCTGGTCCAGGAAAACGACATCGTCGACGGCGCCTATCACATCCGCTGGTTGGAGGACTTTCTCCGCAACAATCCGGTGGAGCCGTCCTGAGCAGAAGGACACCGCGCCCGTGCCTCGGCGGATCGCCTTCAATCCTGACGATCTGATTGCCTGCTACCGGGCGGGCGTGTTTCCGATGGCGGAAAACCGCGACGCCGACAGCCTCTACATCGTCGATCCCGAGCGCCGGGGCGTGTTCCCCCTCGATCGCTTCCACGTGCCGCGGCGGTTGCGGCGGACCATCCGCCAGGACCGGTTCCAGATCACCATCGACCAGGATTTTCTTGGGGTTCTCGACCTCTGCGCCCAGCCCGCGCCCGACCGGGACAACACCTGGATCAACCCCGCCATCCGCGCGCTTTACGGCGCTCTGCACGCGCGCGGCGCAGCCCACAGCGTGGAGGCGCGCGTGGATGGCCGGCTGGTCGGCGGACTCTACGGCGTGGCCTTGGGCGGCGCGTTCTTTGGCGAAAGCATGGTCTCTCGGGAGCGCGACGCCTCAAAAGTTGCGCTGGCGCACCTGGCGGCGCGCCTCAAGGTCGGCGGCTTCAAGCTGCTAGACGCCCAGTTTCACACCGAGCACCTGGCGCAGTTTGGGCTTGAAGACATCAGCCGCGCGCACTTCCGTCTCTTGCTCCAGAACGCCCTCGCCGCGCCGGCTGATTTCTTCCGACTGCCCCTCAACGCTCCCGGCGATCAGGTCCTGCAGTCCATCGCCCAGACGTCGTAAACCGCGTGCTCGAGGCCGTTCAAGCCGGGCGAAGAAGCGAACATCCAACCGGAGAAAATCTCCCGCCGCTCCCCCGTCTCCTGCCGGTTGCCCCGACGAAGCGAAGGCGCGGTGTCATAGATCAGCAGATAGACGCTGACTTCTGGTGTCTGGTCATCGGGCCGGCGCTCGCAGGCCCGGGCTACCACTTCCAGGCTGCCAAACCGGACGGGCTCGCCGATAGGGGCGTTGAAGTCCTCGGCGTGGCCGGTGACCTTATCGAGCCCGCGCAGCACCGCGCCGCCCCGCGCCTGGGCCTCCGCGCTCCCGCCGACCAACGCGCCGAATGCCAGCACCACCGCGATCACCACCGCCGCCCACATCCAAAACCGGCTCATCGTCGCTGCTCTCCTTCGTCGCGCGTTCGCCTAGTCCGGCTTCCAGGCTTCATAGTCCCCCGTCGCCGGGGCGCGTTCGCCGCCGCGGGCCAGGCTGCCCGGGGGTCGATAAGCATGGATGGTTCCGGTCAAATTAGGGCGATGCGGCTTCTCAAACGCTTTTTTCTTTAGCGGAGCCGTCGTCGGCGGCTCCTCGAAGGTGTGGTGCAGCCAGCCGTGCCAATCCGGCGGCACGCGCGAGGCCTCCGCCAGCCCATTATAGATCACCCACCGGCGCTTGCGGCCTTCAAAGCTCGCGCGCTTTTCCTCATAGTATTTGTTGCCCTGCTCATCCTCACCGACGAAGCTCGAACGACGGCCGATATCGTACTGAGCGCCGACCGTGGCGCCGTTCCACCAGGTGAAAATCTTGTCCAACATGGGCTGAAAGCCGCCTTTGGTCGAATGGGGTGAAGACCTGCACTATGGCGATTGCCGGTCGCAACGTAAAGCGAGGAGAGCGCCTCTAGATGTTGGGCGCGATAGCGCTTTCTCCACCAGATTTAGTGCCGGGAGATTGTCAGCGACAGCCGAAGCGCGCACGCTTTCCCAGCAGCGCTGCGTGAGTCGCGCGGGCGCGCGCTTCAGGGACCCGACCATGCCGCTCAAGAGCCCCACCA
>JBILVS010000018.1:0-34864 GCA_044370335.1 Caulobacterales bacterium | reverse complement strand
ACCGCGCCCGGCGCAATCCCGCAAGCATCGCCCCATCGAAAGCTTCCGCATAGGGCGTGGCGTTGAAGTCGCCGACGATCACCGTCGGGCCTGACAGCGACCGCAAATCCACCGCCGCCTCGATCGCCTGATCCCGCGCCTCGCGCATCCCCTGGCTCAGCGGCGGGACCAGATGCCCTGCCACCACCCGCAGGCCGCCAGTCTCAAGCCAAACGACATCAGAAGGGGAGGGCAGAAGCGATGCTCCCCCAGCCTCGCACGACCGCGCCATAATCACCGTCGTCAAACGGCTCACAGGCCCTGCGACAGGCGTGACGCACCCAAAGGACGGGAACGCGTGTTGCACCGCCTCGAGCCCGCCCGCTGGCAGCTCGGTCAGCGCGACGATGGCGGCGTCCTCGGCCTGCGCCAGCGCCGCGACCCGCTCCAGCGCCCGCGAATGCTCCTGCAGATTGGCCCAAACGATCGTCACGACGGGATCGCTTCGGCGCGCGCTGTGGCTTCCCTCCGCTGCGGCGATCGCGCCATACACAGCGCCCCCGTTCGCCGCCAACGCCAGCGCAGCGAACAAGCTGGCCCAGCGCGAGCCGGCGAACACGCTGAGCAGCGTCAGACCCGCCGCTGCGGCCAACCACTGCAACCGGAAGTGCGCCACGAGCTCAAAGGCCAGAGCCTCTTTGGCGAAGAACCCTGCCGCCGAGAGCGCCAGAAGCCCAGCGGCCGCAAAACCCAAGCCCGCCCGAAGGGCCAAGGGCCCCCGAACGATCACGCCGCGACGGCGCGCTGATAGGCCGGCCGCTCTTTGAGCCGCGCCCAATAGTTCGCCACATCATGCGGCGCCTCCGCCATCAAGCCCAACAGCGCCGCCAGATGCAGCGCGTATCCGACCATGACGTCCGCCGCAGTAAAGTCTTCGCCCAACAAAAACCCGGTCTCAGACAGATGCATCTCCAGCACCTTCATCCGCTCTCGGAACGTGTCCTGCGACTCAAGCGCCACTTGCCCGATCCGCCGCTCCATCGGACGGATCAAAGTGTGCTGCGCGATCGCCCCTAGCGGCGGGGTCAGCGTGGCCTCCCCGGCATGGATCCACTGCAGATAAGCCGGATACTCCGGATCCCCCAAAACCTTCTTGAACGGCGCCTGGCCGTACTTCTCCGTGAGGTACTGGCAGATGGCCCCGCTTTCAGTCATGCGCACGCCGCCGTCCTCGATCGCCGGCACCGCTCCAAACGGGTTCACCCGCAGAAACTCTTCCGACTTCAACGCCGCCGGGTTGAACGGCATATGCACGATCTCGTGCGGCATGCCGATTTCTTCCGCCAGCCAGACGACGCGCAAAGATCGAGCCTGTTTGGCATGGTAGATTTTCAGCATCGATGGCTCCCTGGTCTGCCCTTCCGTCATGGCCGCGCAGGGGGCTGCTGGCAAGGGCCGATCCGTCGCAGACCAAAAGCTCAGGACCGCGGGGGAAACCGCGCCGCCCCAGGCTCCAGCGGCAAAGCCAGCCCGTTCGCGAGGTAAGCCACGGTGCGATAAAACCCCGCGAGCATCAGCACCTCGAGGATCTCCTCCGCCGAGAAATGCGCCGCAAGCTGGTAATACGCCTCGTGAGACAAGCCCGCCGTCGCATGCAGGGCATCCACCGCAGCGATCAACGCGGCCTCATCCGCAGCCCAACACGGGCTGGCTGCGTCCCCCGTCACCGTCGCCTCGATCTGCTCAGCGGTGAGCCGGGCCGCCGCGCCAAACGCCGCCACATGCACCCCCCACTCATACTCACACCCCGCCAAGGCGCAGACCCGGTTGATCACAATCTCCCGCCGCCGCAGGCTCAAAGGGCCGCGGTCCAGCAGAGACGCGCCGCGAAACTTCTTCCAGGCCCGCGCGCTGGTCGCCACCGTCCGAAACAGCATCAGCGGCGGCGCCCCTGGCGGCATGATCGCGTCAAAACTCGCTTGAACGTCATCGGCGTAAGGCGGCTCCAGGGGGGCGATGCGTGACATGGGCGGCTCATCTTGCTACATTATTGATAGCATCAAGCGCTACTAATTCGATAGCAAAGAGTCAAGGAGCCGGTTATGGCGCCGAACCCCAGCCGCCGCCCGATCATGCGCCTGTTGGATGTCCTCGGGCAGCGCTGGGCCTTGCGCATCCTGTGGGAACTCCGCGACGGGCCGCTCCGGTCGCGCGCCCTGCGCCAGGCCTGCGACGAGATCTCGCCCACCGTCTTGCAGAAGCGGCTGGACGAACTTGCCCACGCCGGGCTGATCACGCTGAACCCCAAGGCCGGCTACGGGCTCACCCCGCTCGGGCGGGATTTCTACGCCGCGTTCACCCCGCTCTATCGCTTCGCCGATGACTGGGCCGCAGCGCTGGATCACGCCCCCGAAACGAGCGGCGACGATCCCGAAGCGCCCTGACGCCCGCGGCCAAGGGTCGATCCGTCACGGGGCAAACCCGCGGCTTTGGAGCGAAGCTCAGCCCGCTTGGAGGAGCCCGCATGACCCTGACCCAAGAGCAGTTGGAAGCCCGCCGCACCGCCGCCCGCGCCCGCCGCCATGAGGCCGTTCACAGGCACAAAACCTGGGGCGATCACGCCGCCGACTGGGTCGCCGCCACCGTCGGCTCCTGGCGCTTCATCGTCATCCAGAGCCTGCTTTTGATCAGCTGGCTGATCTTCAACAGCGTCTCGCCGCAAAGGGTCGACCCGTACCCCTTCATCCTGTTGAATTTGCTTTTGTCTTTTCAGGCTGCCTACACCGCGCCCATCATCATGATGAGCCAGAACCGGCAGTCCGAGATCGACCGCCGCCGCAGCATCGATGACTTCGAGATCAACCAGAAGGCCGAGCTCGAAATCGAAACCCTGCACCAGAAGATCGACCTGCTGCGCGAACAGGAGATCGCGGCCCTGACCCGGGCGGTGGACCGGCTGACCGCGATGCTGGAAGCCCAGCGGAACGGGTGAGGGAGCGACGATGCTCACCGCACCGCGATCACCGCCGGCGCATCGCCCTGAGCTCTTAGGTGTTCATCGCCTGGAAGAAATCGTCGTTCGTCTTCGACTGCCGCAGCTTGTCGATGAGAAACTCGATCGCATCCTGCGTGCCCATCGGCGAGAGGATTCGCCGCAGCACATACATCTTCTGCATGTGCTCCCGTGGCGTGATGAGCTCTTCCTTCCGCGTCCCGGATTTGAGGATGTCCATCGCCGGGAAGATCCGCTTGTCGGCCACCTTCCGATCCAGGATGATTTCCGAGTTGCCCGTGCCCTTGAACTCTTCGAAGATGACTTCGTCCATCCGCGAGCCCGTATCGATCAGGGCCGTGGCGATGATCGTCAGCGAACCGCCTTCCTCAAGGTTCCGAGCCGCGCCGAAGAACCGCTTCGGCCGCTGCAGCGCGTTGGCGTCAACGCCCCCTGTCAGCACCTTGCCGGAAGAGGGGACCACCGTGTTGTAGGCCCGGCCCAGGCGGGTGATGGAGTCAAGCAGAATGACCACGTCATGGCCGTGCTCGGCCAGGCGCTTGGCCTTTTCGATGACCATCTCCGCCACCTGCACGTGCCGCGTCGCAGGCTCATCAAAGGTCGAAGACACGACCTCGCCCTTCACCGTCCGCTGCATATCGGTGACTTCTTCGGGCCGCTCGTCGATGAGCAGCACCATCAGATAGACTTCCGGGTGGTTCGCCTCGATCGACTTGGCGATGTTTTGCAACAGCACCGTTTTGCCTGTCCGCGGCGGCGCCACGATCAGCGCCCGCTGGCCTTTCCCGATCGGCGCCACGACATCAATGATCCGCCCCGAGCGATCCTTGATCGTGGGGTCCGGCATTTCCATCGTGAGCCGCTTGTTGGGGTAAAGCGGGGTGAGGTTGTCGAAGTGCACCTTGTGGCGGACCCGCTCGGGGTCCTCGAAATTGATCGAATTGACCTTCACCAGCGCAAAGTAGCGCTCGCCGTCCTTCGGCGCCCGGATCTGCCCATCGACCGTATCGCCGGTCTTCAGGCCGAATTTCCGGATCTGGCTGGGCGACACATAGATGTCGTCTGGGCCGGCAAGATAGTTTGACTTCGGGCTGCGCAAGAAGCCGAACCCATCCGGCAGGACTTCGATGACCCCTTGGCCGCCGATTTCCACACCGCTGTCGGCGAGTTGCTTGAGGATCGCGAACATCATGTCTTGGCTGCGCAAGGTGTTCGCGTTTTCGATGCCCAGGCCCTCAGCAAAAGCCAAAAGCTCGGTGGGGGACTTCTTTTTCAAGTCCTGCAGCGTCAGCTGCGTCAGCCCTTCCGGCAGCGCGACAGGGGCGGGGGAGGGGGTGTCGTCGGTATCGATCTCGGTGGTTTCGGTCATGGCTTACCTGGGTCGGACGACGGCCGCGACAAACGAGAGGGCGCGGAGGCGGCGTCCGGTTCTGGGGTTGGGATCGGCAGTTTAGGTGGGATTGGTCGCGCGCTGCCGACGCGGGCACCTCACCGGCGCCTGATGGAACACGCCAACCATAGCCGCGCGGCCCCGTCAAGCGCAAACTGGGGCTGACCTCCCCGTGGGAGCGCCCCAAGCGCTTCTGCGGAGCAAAAGCCTCAGAACGGTTTCAAAATCACCAAGATGACGATGGGGATCGCAAGGATGAACGGAACCTCGTTCAGAAGCCGCCAGGTTTTGGAGCTGAACCGCCGCTCGCCCTTCGCCAGCCGTTTGCCCTGGCCGATCAGCACCCCATGCAGCGCCGTCATGCCAAACAGCACCAGCACAAGCTTCACCCAAAGCCAGCCTGGCACCCCGCCGGTTGCCTGATACTGCCCATGCACCAGATAAAGACCAAAGACCCAGGCCGCGATCATCGTCGGGTTCAGAATGATCTTCTGCAGCCGACCCGCCGCCTCGATCATCTTCCTGTCGAGCTCGCCCCCGGGCTCAGACTCAGTCTGATAGGCATAGAGCCGCGGCAGCATCAGCATGCCCGCCATCCAGGCGATGACGGCCAGCACATGCAGCGCCTTCGCCCACAGATAGAAATCAGCCATCAAGAGCCCCTTATGCCGCCGGTGTCATGGGGCAGAGCCCAAATCCGGTCGGACATAACCGCTCGCCGGTCTCCGACGCAACGGCCTGAGACCGGGCCGCTGTCCGCACCGTGAGATCCGCCAGCGCCTCGATAAAAGCCTCCGCCGCCCGCAAGGCCGCCGCCCGCAAATAGAACGGCACGCCTTTCTCATGCGCGAGTTCTGCGTACTCCTCGTCGAGTTCCACCAGGGTCTCGATATGCTCTGAGACGAACGCGATTGGCGACACTATGACGCCCACCTTGTCCGCCGCCGCCCGGTCGATTTCCTCTTCGGTGGAAGGCCCGATCCACTCCAAAGGCCCCACCCGAGACTGATAGCAGATCTGGAAGTCCCAATCGGCCGGGAGCAGGGGTCGCACCGCCGCCACCGTCTGTTCCACCTGCCACTGATAGCTGTCGCCCTGGTCGATCGTCCGCTTCGGCAGGCCGTGGGCGGAAAACAACACCCGCGGGCGTTCAGGTCGGCCGCCTTTGTCCCAGGCTGCGAGAATGGCGTCGGCATGGGCTTTCGCGAAATGGGCCCCCGCTGGATAGCAGCATAGCGTCCGCGTGGGTAGGGATGTCGCTTTGGCCCAGGCCTCCATCGCCGAGCGGGTGGTGGTCGAAGAGAATTGCGGATAAAGCGGCAGGAGCACCACCTCCGTCGCGCCCCACGCTGCGACCGCCTTCGCGGTATCGGCCGCGAACGGCTTCCAGTAGCGCATCCCCAGAAAGCACTTCACCTCCGCGTCGGGGATGCGCCCCAACAGCGCCCGATCCAGCGCATCGGCCTGCGCCTGTGTTTCCGGCACGATCGGGCTGCCGCCGCCCATCTTGGCGTAGTTTTCCCGCGCCGACTTCGCCCGGGTCGTGGAGATCAAGGTCGCGATCAGGAAACGGATCGGCGCCGGCGCGGAGATGATCCACCGGTCATTGAAGAGGTTGAACAGAAACGGACGCACCGCTTCCTGGCCGTCCGGGCCGCCCAGGTTGAACAGGACGACAGCGATTTTGCGTGGCATGGGATCTCCGACAGGGATCGAGACTTAGTCTGCGTCGCCCTAAAGGGGAGGCGCCGATCTCAGCCGCCTTTCACTGTCTTCACCAAAGCCGCCAGGTGCTCAGGTTTAGCCTCCGGCGTGATCCCATGGCCGAGATTGAAGATATGCGGCCGGCCCCTGAAGCCATCGATCACGGCCTGCGCCCCCGCCCGCAAAGCCTCGCCGCCGGTCACCAGAAGCTGCGGATCGAGATTACCTTGCAGCGCCTGACCCGGCCGCGCCGCAGCGATGGCAAAGCCTGGGTCCGTCCCCGTATCGATCCCAAGGCCCGCTGACCGGATACGGTGCGCGTAAGCTTCAAGATAGCCCCCGCATCCTCGCGGGAAGGCGATGACCGGAACAGTCGCCCCCATCTCCCCCAGACGCGCGATTAAAGCCTCCGTCGGTTTAAGCACCAGCCGCTCGAACAGGGCAGGGGACAGCCCCTCCGCCCAGCTCTCAAAAACCTGCACACACTCTGCGCCGGCCTTCACCTGTTCCGCCAGATGTCGCGCTGTGGCCTCCACCAACACCGCCAGCAAGGCGTCCACCTCCTCCGGTCGCTGATACACAGCCCGCCGTGCGCGATCCTTCTCCCCGCCTTCGCCCTGAAGCATGTAGGTCGCCACCGTCCACGGCGCCCCCGCAAACCCGATCAGCGCGACGTCCGCCGGAAGCTGCCCCTTGATCCGCTCCACCGTCTCATAGACCGGCGCCAACCGCTGGATGCCCTTCTCGATGTCGCCATAGCGCCAATTCTCCTCCTCGGTGAGCGGATCAAGCTTCGGTCCTTCGCCTTCAACGAAAGACACGGTCCGCCCTAAAGCGTCCGGCACCACAAGAATGTCCGAAAACAGGATCGCCGCATCGAGCGGAAACCGCCGCAGCGGCTGCATCACCGCTTCCGTCGCCAGCGCCGGCGCATAGCAGAAATCCAAAAAGCTCTTGGCCCGGGCCCGAAGCTCCCGATATTCCGGCAGATAGCGTCCCGCCTGACGCATGATCCAGATCGGCGGGCGCTCCAGAACCGATCCTTCCAAGACCCGCAACAGGGGTTTCGTCATTCTCGCGCCCTTCCTCTAATCCTTTTAAACGATGAAACGGGGGTAGATTCAGTGGTAGCGGTCCACGCAACCTTGGAAAAGCGCGGCGAATGGCCCTCGAGCAGCATCGCCGCGGGAAGTCAAGAGGTCCTCCAAGCCATGGTTAACAAGAGGTTTCGCGATTCCCCCCAACGCAACCGATTCCTAGCCCCCTTCCGGCGGTCCTGTGGATACCACGGGGATAAACTGAGCCCGACTCCTCCGATGGCTCAGAACCGCCGATCTCCCCATCTTATCCACACGTCTTTCCCCAGTTTTTCCTCTTTCTGGGCAAGCCCAAGCGCTCCAAGGCCTCTCTGACAAGGCAATGACAATGGCCAGTAATATCGGCGTCTATTTCAATGTTCATCTGGTATCAGATTCCACAGGCGAAACCCTTGCCGGCGTGATGCGGGCCAGCTGCGCACAGTTCGACAATATTTATCCGATCGAGGCCTCGTATTTTCTGGTGAGATCGTCCCGTCAGCTCGAACGAGTTCTAAAAGAGATCGAGAACGCGCCGGGTCCGGTCATGTACACCATCTCCTCACTGGAGCACCGCGAACGCTTGGAGGCCTTCTGCAAGGAGACCGGCGTCCCTTGCGTCGCCATTCTGGATCCCGTCCTTGATATGTTCTCCCGCTACCTTGGTCTCGGCCTCAACCAGAGTGTCGGCGCCGGCCGTACCCTTGACGCGAGCTATTTCCGCCGCATCGACGCCCTGAACTACGCCATGGCCCACGATGACGGGCAGGGGGGCGTGCAGCTCAAAGACGCTGAGGTCGTCCTCATGGGCGTCAGCCGCACATCCAAGACCCCCACCAGCGTTTATCTCGCAAACCGCGGCGTCCGCGCCGCCAATGTCCCCATCGTCCCGGGCGCGCCGCTCCCCGAAGAGCTCTTCTCCGAAAATCCGCCCTTCGTGGTCGGCCTCACCGTCTCGGTGGACAGGCTCGTCCAGATCCGACGCAATCGGCTGATGGCGATGAATGAAAACCGGTCCTCCTCGTATGCCGAGGAAGAAGCGGTCCGCGAAGAAATCCGTTTCGCCCAGCGCCTGTTTGAGCGCCATGGCTGGCCTGTGATTGATGTCAGCCGCCGCAGCGTCGAAGAAACCGCCGCCGCCGTCCTCAATCTCCTCGCGGAGCGCAAGCGCACATGAACCCGCCTCTGATCCTCGCCTCCGGCAGCGCGATCCGCGCCCAGCTCCTCCGCGCTGCGGGTCTGGACTTCGCCGTTGTCCGCCCCCCGGTGGACGAAGAGGCCGTAAAGGCGGGCCTCCGCGCCGAGGGCTTGTCGGTGCGAGACCAGGCCGACGCCCTGGCCGAGGCCAAGTGTATGAGCGTCGCCCTCCGCCGGCCAGGCTATGTGATTGGCGCCGATCAGATGCTCGCGTGTGAGGGCGAGGTCTTTGACAAACCCCAAGACCGCGCCGCCGCGGCCGAAAGCCTCAAAAAGCTCCGCGGCCGCGCTCATAACCTCATCGGCGCCATGTGTCTCGCCAAAGACGGCGCGATCATCTGGCGGCATATCGAAACCCCGCGCCTTGTCATGCGCCCGTTCTCGGACGCCTTTCTTGAAGACTATCTCGATCGGGCAGGGGAGGCGGCTTTCGCCAGCGTCGGCGCCTATCAACTGGAAGGCCTCGGCGCCCAGCTCTTCTCCAAGATCGAGGGAGACTATTTCTCCATCCTCGGCCTGCCGCTTTTGCCGCTCTTGGCCCAACTCCGCGAACACGGCATCGTCCCCGCATGAGCATTAGCGGTAAAACCAGGGTGTTTGCAGTCGCCGGCTCGCCCGTCGCGCATTCGCTGTCCCCGGCCATGCACAACGGCTGGTATGCCGATCATGGCCTGGATGCCGTCTATGTCGCCTTGCCCGTCGCCGCTCACATCGCCGTGGAGACTTTCGATCACGCCTTTGATCTGGGCCTGCAAGGCCTGAACATCACGGTCCCCTTCAAGGAAGCCGCCGCCCGCGCCGCAGTCAGCCTCGACCCCGCCGCCGCCCATCTCGAGGCGGCGAATGTCTTGGCGCCCGAAGCCGGCGGGTGGCGCGCTTTCAACACCGACGCGCCGGGCTTTGTGGCGAGCCTCGAAGAAGCCGCCCCAGGCTGGCGCGATCGGGTCGAAACCGCCGTTGTCCTCGGCGCCGGCGGGGCCGGTCGCGCCATCGCCTATGGACTGCAGCAGGCGGGCGTTCCCCGCGTGCTGATCTTGAACCGCGATCCCGACCGCGGCGCAGCCGCCGGTCGACGCTTGGGTTTGGAAGTCTGGGGCCTCGATCGGTTGGCCGAGGCCTTCGCCATCGCCGACCTCATCGCCAACGCCACCACTTTGGGCATGGGCGCCAACCCCGCCCCAGACTGGCCCCTCGCGGCCGCCCACCCGAACGCGATCATGGCCGATGCTGTGTACGCCCCCTTGGAAACAGCGCTGCTGCGCCAAGCCCGCGCCCGCGGCCTGACCGCCGTCGACGGTCTTGGCATGCTGATCCACCAAGGCGCCTTGGCCTTTGAGCACTGGTTCGGGATCCGCCCCGATGCGCAGAAGGCCCGCGCCCGGCTTCTCGCCACCCTCGCGGAGCGCGCCCCATGATCGTCCTCGGCCTCACCGGCTCTATCGGCATGGGCAAGACCACCACCGCTCAGATGTTCCGCGACGCGGGCGTGCCCGTGTATGACGCTGACGCCGCCGTCCACGCGCTGTATCAGCCCGGCGGCCAAGCGGTGGCCCCCATCGCCGAAGCCTTCCCCGGCGTGGTCGGCGCCACAGGCGCTGTGGACCGCCTCGCCCTGCGCACCGCTCTGGGCACAGACGCCGCGGCCTGGAAGCGCTTGGAGAGCATTGTCCATCCCCTGGTCCAGCAAGCGCAGACCGCCTTCCTCGCCAAAGCCCGGGATGAAGGCCGAACCGTCGTCGTTCTCGATATTCCGCTTCTGTTTGAGAACGGCGGAGAAAAGATGGTCGATGCTGTGGTCGTGGTCTCAGCCCCCAAAGCCGTGCAGCGCGAGCGGGTCCTTGCTCGCCCCGGCATGACGCCCGAAGCGCTGAACGCCATTCTCGCCAAGCAAACCCCAGACGCTGAAAAACGCGCCAAGGCGGACTTCATCATCAATACCGGCCTTGGCCTAGACGAGGCGCGCCAGCAGGTCCGCGCGTTGCTGGACGCTCTGGTCGAATACGTCTAAGGCCAAATTCCGGTAGGGAAGGGGCGTTAAGGAACCGTGCGCGAAGTCGTATTCGACACCGAAACCACCGGCCGTGAGGCCGAAACCGGCGACCGCATCGTCGAAATCGGCTGCGTCGAGCTTATCAATCTAAGCCCCCTCAGCACTTTCCAGCGCTACGTGAACCCTGCCGGCCGCGAGATTCCGGACGAGGTTATAAAGGTCCACGGCCTGACCAACGCCTTCCTCGCCAACAAGCCGCACTTCAAAGACCCCGACGTCGTCGACAAGCTGATGGAGTTCTTCCAAGACAGCCCGATCGTGGCCCACAACGCCGAGTTCGACCGGAAATTCCTCAACGCCGAGCTGATCCGCCTCGGCCGCGAGCCGCTCCCTCCCGAGCGCTTCATCGACACCCTTGTGATCGCCCGCAAGAAATTCCCCGGCGCCTCCAACTCCCTCGACGCGCTCTCCCGCCGCTTCAGCCTGGACAAGGCGGGCTTTGACCTGTCCGACCGCAAGGGACCTGGCGGCCACGGCGCGTTGAAGGACGCCCGGATGCTGGCGGAAATCTATCTCGAACTCCGCGGCGGTCGCGAGCAGAAGCTCGCCTTGGAGGCCGAGGCTGACGCCTCCCCCGATGAAGCCGCGGGTGTTCGGTTTGAGGCTATTGTGCGCCGCGAGCGGCGTCGACGCCCGCTGCCCGCTCGCCTGAGCCTGAAGGAGGCCGAGGCCCATGCCGCATTGGTCGCCAAGCTCGGCGACGGCGCCCTGTGGAAAAAGTGGGACCAATAGCCCCCGCCCTGCCTGTTTCGTAGGCATGACCAAAAAGAAATCCGGTCCGCAAAAGCCCCGATTAGGCCGGCGTCTCTTCCGACGACCCGGGTTCCGCGGCTTTCGACCGGTTCATCACTTCTGCTTGATAGAGCGGGCTGAAATCGATCGGGTTGATCAGCAGCGGCGGGTATCCGCCCTCACGGGTGATTTCAGCCAACAGCTGCCGGCTGAAGGGGAACAAAAGCCGCGGGCATTCCACCCACAGCAGAAGCTCCACGTCGTCGGCCCGCACGTTCACGAACTGGAACAGGCCCGCATACACCAAATCCGCCAGGAATAAGGTTTCCGCGCCGCGTTTGGCCGTAACGTGGATCCGCAGATCCACTTCATAGACGTTGCCTTCGCTGCCGACGGGACGGGATTTAACCTCCACCCCCATATCGATGACCGGCTGGCTCTCCGCCGACCGCGCCGCGGCGGCGGCAAGCGGGTTCTCGAAAGACAGGTCTTTCACATACTGCGCCAACACGCGAAGTTGCGGCGCGTCGGTCGGTTGAGCCCCTTCTGGGGCGTAAGCGGTGGTCATCGTTGCGTCCGCTGCGTCTTTGAGCGATGAAGGGTAGGCGGGCTAACACGGCTTCGCAGCGCCCGCAACGGGCGTCCGGGAATGCCGCCGCCCTGGCGCCGCATACCCTGGCGCACTATCTGCAAGGGCTGAGGACGCGTCCATAGGCCCGGCTCCTGCGTAGAGGGGTTGAAGGCGAGGGTCTTGGCTTTTCGCGAACGGAGTGCGGTGCGGTGAACAGTCAGCTGATCGAAATTCTGGTTCTTGCGGCTGTTGCGGGCTTGGTGCTGGCGCGATTGTACGCGGTGCTGGGCCGCCGCACCGGGGCTGAGCGCCCCTCCACTCCGCCGCCGCGGCCCGCGGCGACCCCGGCGGAGTATCGCGAACCTGTTTCGGCCCCCGCTGCGCCAATGCCGGCGGAGCACACTGGACCGGCCGGCGCCGGCCTAATGGCCATCCAGCGCGCCGATCCGAATTTCGACGCCGCGTATTTTGTCTCCGGCGCCCGCACGGCCTATGAGATGATCGTCCACGCCTATGCGGTCGGCGACCGGGCCACTTTGCAGCCGCTGTTGACCCCTCGGGTGTTCGCCGCCTACGACAAGGCCATCACAGACCGGGAAGCCGCCGGCGAAAAGGGTCCCGAATTGGTCCGGTTGAAGTCTGCCGAGATTGCGGACGCGACTTTGCAGGACACGATCGCCCGCATCGCTGTGAAGTTCGAAGCGGAACTGGCTCATGGCCTGCATGGGCTTCGCGACACCCTGGAGAAATGGACCTTCGAGCGCGATCTGCGGTCCCGCGATCCCACCTGGCAGTTGGCTAAAGTCGGCGCCGCCTAAGCGCTGACGGGGCGTTCGATGCGCAAAGCGCGCGGTCTCACCGCGGAAGAGGCCGCGCTTTGGCGCAAGGTCAAGGCGAGCGTCACCCCTTTGCGCCCGGAGAAAGCCGCTGATCCCGCGCCGGATCCACTTTTTGTGCCGCAGGCTTCATCCGCCCCTAACCCGCAAAAAAGCCCTGCGCGGTCGCACACTCATCCTCCCGGCCCCCACCCCTATAAGTCGCCGCCGAAACCGGCGCCGCCTGCCGATCGAAGTCCCGAAAAGCGCGTCCGCCGCGGCAAGATCGAGGTCGCCGCGGCCCTCGATCTCCACGGCTACACCCAAGACCAGGCCTGTCGCGCGCTCCACGCGTTTTTGCAGGCACAGCAACGCCGAGACGCCTGCGTTGTCCTGGTGGTCACAGGCAAAGGCGGCCGCCTCATCGCCGGCGAAGCGACCGCCGGTGTCCTCCGCCAGCGCTTTCCGGACTGGTTGCAGCATCCCGCTGTCCGGGGTCTCGTCGCAGGGTACGCCCCCGCTCATGCCCGCCACGGCGGGGGCGGGGCTTTTTACGTGTTTCTCAAGCGATGGGCCGAATGACTGGCCTTAGGGATTGTCTTGGCTTTGCTTGAGCCGTCCATCCCGGCTCGGGGTCTTTCACCCGCCCTTGGCCACTCCGCACCGCGCCCTCGGTCCCGATCCCGCGTAGCGCTGCTGTTGCCATCCGACATCCCGTTGACCCTGCAAAGCCCCCAAAGCCGTCCCTCTCCTCAGTCGCGGAGCGACGGGCCGCCTATCCCCAAGGTTCAGGCCCCCCAAGGTTGAGCTCCCCCAAGGTTGAGCCCCCCTTGCGGCGACGGCGCTCGGCTCTTTAAGGAGAGCCTGATCGAAACCCGACCCCAAAGGCGACCCCTTATGCGCTTTCTCCACGCCATGATCCGCGTAAAAGACCTCCCTGCCGCCCTTGATTTCTTTTGCGACAAGCTCGGCCTGGAAGAGGTTCGCCGCTATGACAACGAGGCTGGCCGCTTCACGCTCGTGTTCCTCCGCGCCCCCGGCGACCGCGCCGCAAGCGACGCCGCCCGCGCGCCGGAGGTCGAGCTCACCTACAACTGGGACCCCGAAGACTATGGCGGCGCCCGCAATTTCGGGCATTTGGCCTATGAGGTGGATGACATCTACGCCGCCTGTGAGCGCCTCCAAGCCGGCGGCGTCACCATCAACCGCCCCCCGCGGGACGGCCGTATGGCCTTTGTCCGCAGCCCGGACGGGATCTCGGTGGAGCTGTTGCAGAACGGCGCAGCCAAGGCCCCGGCGGAGCCCTGGACGTCCATGCCAAACGTCGGCGCCTGGTGATTAGCTCACCGGCGCGGGCGGGGGCTGCGGCGCGGCTTCTTCAGGCGGCGGGGGAGGGGCAGGGGCGCGCGCAGGCGGCGTCTGCACCCCGATCACCGACCCGAAAATCGCGTCCACCTCGGCCTGATGCCGGGCGTAATAATGCTCGCTCGGCGCCAGATAGATCATCACCTGCAGCTGCTCATCCCGGGCCGCCGCCGCCGCCCGGCCCGAGATGTTCAAGCCGTTCTCGGTTTGCGCGGCGAAATGAAACGCCACCCCCGGCCGCCCGGCGAAATCCGCCGGCAGCAGCGCCTCGGTTTCGATGTTCAGATAGCCCCACGCCTCGACCGATTGCGTAACGAATTCCACAAGCTCCCGGCTGGTCATGTCCGCGCGGTACACCGGCACGACCTCGGTCCGAGACCCCGGCCGGATCAACCCTGCACCCGGCTCGATGTCGTGCGCCAGGTAGAACAGGTTCAACAGCGGCCCATCGATCGACAGAACCCGAAGATTCGATGGCCGCTTCGCCGCCGTCACGCTGATGTCGCTCCATTCCCGGCCCAGCGTGACGCTATAGGCGTCGCCCAAAGGATAAGCGCCGGGCCCCGCCGACGTGATGCTGGCGCACCCGCCGAACGCCAAGACCCCAAGGATGCCGGCCGCCAAGGCCGCGGCCCGGATGCTCTTTAACCCACGCATGCTGTCCCCCCTCATGGCGTCGCGGCCCGCAGGGTCGCGATATCCTGTTCGATCAAGGCCCGGTCGAGCGCGTCCGGAGCCCGCCTGAGATAAGCCTCATAGGCCGCTGCCGCGCCGAGGCGGTCCCCGCTGCGCAACAGCGCCGTGCCGTGTTCCCGGAACGCTTCCGCCGGCGCGTCCTCATAGGTGATCGCCGCCGCGTAGGCCTCCTGCGCCCGCGCCAGATCACCCTCTGCCCGCCGCAGCCGATGGGCCTCGCCCTCAAAGTACCGAAGCACGCCGAGGTCTTCCCCATGCTGTCCGAGCCGAGCGACAAGATGCAGCGTCTGGCCATAGTCCCGCCGCCGCAGATCATCTCGCAGCCATTGCGCCAGAAACGGCCGAATGGCCGCGCGATAGCGCGCGCGGTGCAGTTCTCCCGCCGCGCCGCGTTCCGCCGCAAGTTGCTCCAGCGCCGCAATCCGGTCGGTGGTCACCGGGTGGGTGGAAAAGATCGAACCCCGCGTCACGCTGCGGCGCGTCCGCGGGTTGTCCGAGGCCTGCGTTTCCGCAACGAGCGACCGCCACAAGGCCGCCCCCGCCCGTGGATCATACCCAGCCGCCATGGCCCGCTCGAACCCGAGCCGGTCCGCCTCGTCCTCCATCTCTCGGGAAAATCCAAAAACCGAGGCGATGGCGCCCAGATACATGACATTCGAGATCGCGTTCGCTGCGTCTGAGATCGCTCCTGCCGAGGTCGGCGAATTGGCCGCCGCCCCAGCCGCCGCTGCGCCCAACACCATCCCCGCCACGAGGGCGGCGTTCATCCGCTCCCGCACGACGTCTTGCATGGCGACAGAGTGCTGCTCGGTGAAATGCCCAATCTCGTGCCCGATGACGAAGGCGGCCTCCGCCTCGTTGTCCGCCCGCAGCAACAGGCCGGACCAGATTTCGGTGTAGCCGTTCGGCGCCATCATCGCGTTGAAGAACGGCCGGTTCATCACATAGAGCCGGATATCCCTGCAGTGCCCCGCCGCCACCCGGCAGGCCAAGTCCTGCAGATAAGCGTTCAGCGCCGGATCAGGATTGAGCTCCGCCGAATTTTGCGCGTCACGCTCGCTCTCATCGGCGAGGTCCCACAAACCGGCCTCTTCCGGCGCCGTCGGCCGCGGGGTCACCGCCGGAGGAGGGGAGGATGAAGCCGCGGGGGGCGCTGCGTCCTGCGCGACGGCGACGCTCGAAACGGCGAGCGCCGCCGCCAGCGCGGTGGCCGCCAGCCGCCGGCTCACAGCGGCGCGCTTTCAAGAACGCTGTTCACAAGCGTGGAGGCTCCATCAGGCTCGCGCATGTCGGCATTGGTCCCGGCCCGCGCGACGTTGAACCAAACAATGTCCCCCGTTTCGAGGTCCACAAGCGAGGCATAGAGGTCCTGGCCGCCCATCGGCACGCCGACGCCCAGGGCCGCCCCGATCGCCACCGCCGCGATCCGCCCGCCGCTCGCGTAGGACCCTCGCGCAAACAGGAACAGCGCATACCGCGCCTCCGGCGCGTCCGAGTTCGCCGCGATCTCCTGCACCCCGTCGCCGAGGGTCCATTCAAAGGCGTCGACCTTCGTCGGAAGGGGAAACAGCGGGGTGTAGTGGACTATGAGGATGCTGGCCGCGACCGCCTCATGAAGCCGCAAGAGCTGTCCCGTCCGCCCCTGCATGGCGTCGTCGGGCTCAAACGGAACGGGCGTATGGCCCTCCTGCCGCAGACGCGCGGCAAGGCTGGCGGCGATGTTGGTGCGGGCCTGGTCGGACCAATCAGACCGGGGCTCCTCAACGCCCCCCGCCGTCAAGATCGAGAGCCGGATATCGGGGGCGACCACAATGATCGTCGCGTTCTCCGGCGGCGGCGCGCCCCCGGCCATGGTCTCAACCCGATTGGCGGTGGCGCACGATGTGGCCAGCGCCAGCAAGCCGGCCACTGCAAAAGCCTTGAACAGTGTCACATGCGCCCCTCCACGACCCCAGCGTGGACGATTCCACAGGCTCTACGAGCGCGCAACATGGACAAGGGGTCAGCCCGCGGCGAGCAACGCCCCCAGTCGGTCCTGATAAGCCCGGTCGGCCGTCAGCATCTGCAGCCGCTCCCGCAGATCATAGCCGATCATCCGATACCAGGGCTGCCGCCGCCAGGGCAAATCGAGCCCCTGCAACTGCGCCGCCAGCTCCACGTACGGCCTGAACATCGCCGGCCCCCACGGCGCGATCCCGCCGTCCCAGGGCTTTGGCCGTGAAGCGAAGTGGATGATGGCTGGGTCAATACTGCGATAGGCCGGCAGCACCATGTGCGAGCGAAGGAAGTTCCATCGCGCCGGCACATGTGTGATCCGGTCATAAGCCGTGGCGTTTAACGCGCACTGGTCGAAATAGAGACACCGCTCCGGGTAGCGCTGATAAAATTCCAGCGCCGGCTTCGTCACCGAGCGCCAGGCCGTCAGATCCCCCAGCATCATCCCGGAATTGAAGTAACCGCCCCAAGTCTCCCGCGGCAGGCCAAGCTTCGTCAGATAGGCCTGCTGCCGTTCATGACCGGGCATGTCCGCCGCCGCATGCAGCGCCACCCAGTCTTTCACCACAAGGAAGTGACCCGCCGGCGCCGGGATCGCAAACAACGGCGCGAGGGGCCGCAGCACCTGCATATCTCCATCGAGATAAAGGATGCGGTCATACGCATCGCCCAAAAAGTCAGGCAAAAACAAACGCAAAAGCGCGCTGCGGCTCAGATAGCTTCCCGCCACCACGCTCGAGTGCGGCTTCACTGCCGCAATCTGCGCCCGCACCGTCGGATCCGCCAACGTCACTTGCACGCCGGTGACCTCGAAAATCCGGTCGATCGTCGCCTGGGGCAGGGCGTCTGCGTCCAGGATCAGCCGAACGTCTGTTCCCGGAGGCGCTTGCTCAACGGCCTGCTTCCCGACCACGAGCGACGGGAACAGATACCCAAGGTCGCAGCTGAAAACGATCGCAATGCGGGGACCAGACTCCGCCATGGGGAGAGCGCGCCTTGTGTCAGCTGTGACGTTGACGGAAGCCCCTCTCCCTGGCGCCCGCGCTGCGGTGTGTCCAGCCCATTCGCGTGATCTGTGAGGGGTTTTGCTCCCGGAAACTGCGTCCAGGGGATTTGCATCTGCGCGGAAGCCACACTAAGAGCACCCCGCAACCAGCCGATCCGCTCAAGACCGCGAAACCCGAGGGGCCCCATGTCGATTTTGGTGAACAAAGACACCCGCGTCATTTGTCAGGGCTTCACGGGCAAGAACGGCACGTTTCACTCCGAGCAGGCGATCGCCTACGGCACGAAGATGACCGGCGGCGTTTCCCCGGGGAAGGGCGGGTCCACCCATCTCGGCTTGCCTGTCTTCAACGGCGTCGCGGAAGCCAAATCCGCCGTCGGCGCCGACGCCACCGCGATCTACGTGCCCCCACCGGGCGCTGCCGCCGCCATTGAAGAAGCGATCGACGCCGAAATTCCGCTCATCATCTGCATCACCGAAGGCATTCCGGTGATGGACATGGTCCGGGTCAAGGCCAAGCTGGACAAGTCCAAGTCCCGCCTGATCGGCCCCAACTGCCCCGGCGTGCTGACCCCCAACGAGTGCAAGATCGGCATCATGCCCGGCTCGATCTTCCAGAAGGGCAATGTCGGCATCGTCTCTCGCTCAGGCACCCTGACTTATGAAGCCGTGTTCCAGACCACCAATGAAGGCTTGGGCCAGTCGACCGCGGTGGGCATCGGCGGCGACCCCGTAAAGGGCACCGAGTTCATCGACATGCTCGAGATGTTCCTGGCCGACCCCGAGACCCATTCGATCATCATGATCGGCGAAATCGGCGGCTCCGCGGAAGAAGACGCCGCCCAGTTCCTGGCCGATGAAGCCAAGAAGGGCCGCAAAAAGCCGATGGTCGGCTTCATCGCCGGCCGCACCGCGCCTCCGGGCCGCCGCATGGGCCACGCCGGCGCGATCATCTCCGGCGGCAAGGGCGATGCGGAAAGCAAGATCGCCGCGATGGAAGCCGCCGGCATCCGCGTGGCGCCGCACCCCGCCGCCTTGGGCAAGACCATGGTGGAAGTGCTGAAGGGGTGAGATCTGACGGCGTCAGCCGGCAAATCAGTCCGGGGGACTGGGGGTTGAGAGTTCGAATCTCTCCGCTCCGACCATACAGGGCAAGGACTTTAGCGAAGCGCAAAAGCTCCGAAAATCCGCCGTGCCCCACCAGTGCCCCGGTTCGGCATCTGGCTTGGTGGGCCATCATCGGTTGCTGTCGGGTCAAAGGGGCCTCGCGATTCAAAGATGCTCAGGCGCTGATACGGCCAGACTCGAAGAGCGATGAGACTTGTTTCCCGCAAATCGAACGCGTCATGTTAGATTTGCGGGCATGATTCTTAAGCGCCGTCTTCAAGCCGACCTCGAAGATCGGCTTTCCCATCAGCCCGCCGTCGTGCTGCTCGGGCCGCGCCAGGTCGGCAAAACAACGCTTGCCCGCGCCACAGCAGCGGCGCGCGGGCCGGGAGCTGTCTATCTCGACCTTGAAAGTGAAATGGACCTTCGCCGTCTCGATGACGCCGAAGCCTTCGTTAACGCCCATGCCGACCAACTGATCGTCATCGACGAGATCCACCGCGCGCCTGGGCTCTTTCCGCAGCTGCGCGGCTTTATCGATCGCTTCCGTCGGCAGGGGCGCAAGGCGGGACATTTTCTGTTGGCTGGGTCCGCCGCTTTGGACCTGATGCGGCAAGCGTCGGAATCCCTGGCTGGACGGGTCAGCTATTTGGAGCTCGGCGGTCTTGACGTTCTTGAAGCCCAAGGGGTGACGGCGCAGGCGGTGCAGTGGTCGCGGGGCGGATTTCCTGAGTCTCTCCTGGCGCCGAACGATCGCGCGAGCTTCCGGTGGCGAAAGGACTTCATTCGGTCATATCTGGAGCGCGATGTGCCCATCTTTGCGCCACGCCTTCCTGCCGCAACGATAGGCAGGCTCTTGACCATGCTGGCGCACGCCCAAGGCACGCCCCTGAATAGCGCGCGATTGGCGGCAAGTCTTTCCGTCTCCGCGCCGGCGGTCGGGCGATACATCGACCTTCTCGTCGATCTTCTTTTGGTGCGCCGGTTGGCGCCTTGGGTCGGCAATGTGGGGAAGCGCTTGGTTAAATCGCCAAAGCTTTATCTCCGAGACAGCGGCGTAGCCCACGCCTTGCTTGATCTGCCGAGCTGGGACGATGTTGTCGGACACCCGATCGCCGGCGCCAGCTGGGAGGGTTTCGTCATAGAAAACCTGATCGCGGCGGCGGGCGATAACCGGCAGCCCTTCTTTTATCGGACCGCGGACGGCGCAGAGATCGACCTGGTGTTCGAGCGTGGCGGCCAGGTTGAACTGGCGGTGGAGATAAAACTCTCGAGTGCGCCCACCGTCTCGAAGGGTTTTCACTTAGCTTGTGATGTCCTCAAGCCGAAATCCGCCTTTGTCGTCCACGGGGGCGATGGAGCCTGGCCCACGACCGGCGGCGCCCAGGCGCTCCCGCTTGCTGACATGATGAGGCATCTGATCGCCACTGCCTGACCGACGTCACAATAACGTCTGCTGGCTGTCGCTGTCTGACCCCGAGCGGAGAAGCCGCTTCCGAGGCGGACGGCTTTGCCGATCTTGAAGAAGGCGAGGCTCGGCGTCGAGCCGTCTTCGCGCCAGGCGGCCAGCATGCAGGGCTGGAGGCCCAGAAAGGCCGCGGCTTCCTCCGGTTTCAGCAGTCCGTTTTGGTCTGTCCTCATCGGCACGCCCCTTATCAAAACCGCCCAAAGCGTGATTGTGCCGGGGGCGCAAGGCGACCCAGCCGCGCCCCGCCGCCCAGCCCTTCGCCCTCAGACAATAAACCCATATTTCTCCTTCAAAAAATCCTTGACCTCCTGCGTCGGCTCCTCGCCATAGCAGGACGCGATCACCTTCCCGTACGTCTCAAGGTCGATCATCCCGTTGCTTTCCAGGGCTTGAAGAAAGCGCCGCTCCATGTGCGGTTTCACGAGCACAAAATAGGAGGCCCAGCGCCCGGTCGAGTCCTTGGCCTTGAGCGTGTGGATGTTGCGCCCCTGCCGCGCGATTTCTTCGTCGACAAACCTGCGCTTGCGCGGGGCAGGGGGAGAGCCATCGGGCGAGGGAGGAGGAGAAGCAGCGTCAGACATCGCGCCTATCCTTCAAACGCACTGCGGCAAGACCTGGGCAAGTCCCAACTCACCCCCACGGCAACACGAGCGCCTTCTGTCCCGTCGCCTTCTTCGCATAAGCCCGGGCGTGCTCCGGATCGAGCATCTGCTCAAAGCTCAGCCGCGTGGAATAGGCGCTGGCAAACGTCGTCGTGATCTCCGCCGCCACGCGCTGCCGCAGCCGCATGACGCCCGGTCCCCCAAGCTTCTGCAGGAACGGCGTCAACAGCCACCCGCCCAGACCCCAGGAGAGCCCGAACGAGCGGTTCAGCGTCGTCGGCCCCGTATCAAGCCCGCCATAGATATAGACCTGCTTCATCGTCGATGAGCCGTAGCGCGAGTAGGGCCCCGTCTTCGCCGCCACCCGCTCCATCGCCGCCAGGATCTGGCTCGCAAGCTTCCCCCCGCCGATCGCGTCAAAAGCCAACATCGCGCCGGTTGCCGCGATCGCCGCTTCCAAGTCCGCCTCAAACGACGGCAGCGAACTGTCCACCACATGCACAGCCCCAAGCCCCCGCAGGATGGCGGCCTGTTCGGCGCTGCGCACAATGGTCACAAGCCCGATGCCTTCCGCCTGGCACAGCCGCACCAGCATCTGTCCGAGGTTCGACGCCGCCGCTGTGTGCGCCAGCGCGGTATATCCCTCCATCCGCATGGTCTCGACCATCGACAGCGCCGTCATCGGGTTGACGAACGCCGAGGCCCCTTGCTCCGCGCTCACCCCATCGGGCAAGGGCAGCACCGTGAATATCCCCGAAAGCGCATACTGGGCGTAAGCCCCGCCATTGGCGAACGCGACCGTCCGACCCATGAGCGCCTGCGCTGCGGGGCTGTCCCCCGCCGCGATCACCACGCCCGCGCCCTCATTGCCCGCGGGCAAAGCCTCCCCAAGACGCCCGGCGACGAACTTCAAGAACGGCTCCGGCACCGGCGCATGCAGCGCCTTCGCAGCGCCTTCGCCCTCAGCGGTGGCCTGGGACAGATCCGCAGGCCCCGTCAAAAGCGCGAGATCGGACGGATTGATCGGCGCCGCCTCCACCCGGATCAGCACTTGGTCCCCGACCGGCGCTCGGACGGGCGCCTCTTCCAAGAAGACCTTCAGCCCGGCCTCCGGGGTGATCAGCGTCCGCAGGGCAAGACCGGAGGAGGGGAGGGTGGGTGAAGCTGTCATTGCGGGAAAGTCCTGGGCGAGGCGAGCCAAAAAACGCCCCTCTCATGCGCCACCCGCGCGCGCCGCGCAATTCGCGACGGAAACCACCGTGCGCCGCCGTCAGCCCCTCAATCTGCGCATTCAGGGGTTCACCCCGCCCGCGCACCTCGTTATGAGATGCGTTTGAACCGCTCAGGTCCTATATCTGGGCGATCCTTTCTTTCGACCCCATCAGGACCCCAATCGCCATGGCGGACGACGGCCGTAGCCTCCCCAACGCTGCCCTCCTTGAAACCAGCTTCCTCTCCGGCGCCAACGCGCTGTTTGTCGAGGAAATGCAAGCCCGCTACGTGGACGACCCAAACAGCGTCGACCCCACCTGGCGCGCCTTTTTCGACGACCTAAGGGACAGCCCGGATCTCGTCCGCGCCAAGGTCGAAGGCCCCAGCTGGTATCGGCCCGACGTGGCGCTCCCCCGCGCCACCGAAGCCACCGCGCTCCTGGACGGCAACTGGGCGGCCCTGACCGACACCTTCGAGCGCAAGCTTCAGGCCCGCCTTCCCAAGGCCAGCGTCCAGGACGTCCAGGCCGCCGCCCGCGACAGCGTCCGCGCCCTGATGATGATCCGGGCCTACCGCACCCGCGGTCACCTCGCCGCCAATCTCGATCCCTTGGGCCTGCGCGACGTCGACGCCCATCCCGAGCTCGACCCCGCCTCCTACGGCTTCACCTCCCAGGACTGGGACCGGCCCATCTTCATCGACAAAGTGCTGGGGCTCGAAAACGCCACCGTGCGCCAGATGCTCGACATCTTGAAACGCACCTACTGCTCCACCGTCGGCATCGAGTTCATGCACATCACCGACCAGGCGGAAAAAGCCTGGTTGCAGGAGCGCATCGAGGGCCCGGATAAAGAAATCGCCTTCACCATCGACGGCAAGAAGGCCATCGTCCGCAAGCTCATCGAAGGCGAGACCTTCGAGCGCTTCCTCCACAAGCGCTACCCTGGGACCAAACGGTTTGGCCTCGATGGCGGTGAAGCCATGCTCCCCGCCCTTGAACAGGTCATCAAGCGCGGGGGCGCCCTGGGCGTCGAAGAGATCGTCTTCGGCATGGCCCACCGGGGCCGCCTCAACGTCCTCGCCGCCGTGATGGGCAAGCCCTATCAGGTCATTTTCCATGAGTTCCAGGGCGGCTCCGCGACCCCGGACGACGTCATGGGCTCCGGCGACGTGAAGTATCACCTCGGGGCCTCCTCCGACCGGGAGTTTGACGGCAACACGGTCCACCTGACCCTGACCGCCAACCCCTCGCACCTCGAAATCGTCAATCCCGTCGTGTTGGGTCGCGTCCGCGCCAAGCAGACCGCGCGACAGACCTTCGCCGAAGACGAAGACGTCAAACAGCTCCGCTCCCGGGTCATGCCGCTCTTGATCCACGGCGACGCCGCTTTCGCCGGCCAAGGCGTCGTGGCGGAGTGCTTCGCCCTGTCCGGCCTCAAAGGCTATCGCACCGGCGGCACCATCCACTTCATCGTGAACAACCAGATCGGCTTTACCACGAGCCCGCATTACTCGCGGTCCTCGCCGTACCCGTCTGACGTCGCCCTGATGGTTCAGGCGCCGATCTTCCACGTGAACGGCGATGATCCCGAAGCCGTTGTCTTCGCCGCCAAAGTCGCCACCGAGTATCGCCAGAAGTTCGGCAAAGACGTCGTCATCGACATGTTCTGCTACCGCCGCTTTGGCCACAACGAAGGCGACGATCCGAGCTTTACCCAACCGCTGATGTATAAAAAAATCAGCGGCCAGCCCTCCACCCGTGAGATTTACGCCCGTCGCCTGATTGCCGAAGGCGTCATCACCGAGAGCGACGTCCAGGGCTGGATCAAGGAGTTCGAGACCTTCCTCGACCGCGAATTTGAGGTCGGCAAGGACTACAAGGCCAACCGTGCTGATTGGCTTGACGGCGTCTGGACGGGTCTTTCGACCGCCCCCGACGGCGAGGAGCGCCGCGGCGACACCGGCATCCCGATGGCCAAGCTCAAGGCCCTCGGCGCCGCCATCACCGCGATCCCGAGCGGCGTCGACATGCACCGCACCCTCCGCCGGGTCGTTGAAGGTCGCGCCAAGGCCATCGACTCGGGGGAGGGGATCGACTGGGCCCTCGCCGAGCATCTGGCGTTCGCCTCGCTCCTCGACGAAGACTTCCCCGTTCGCCTCTCAGGCCAGGACAGCTGCCGCGGCACCTTCAGCCAGCGCCACTCCCACTTCGTCGATCAGACGACAGAAAAGCGCTACACCCCTCTGAACAACCTCCGCGCTGGTCAGGCCTATTATGAGGTGATCGACTCGCTCCTCTCCGAAGAAGCGGTCTTGGGCTTCGAGTACGGCTATTCTCTCGCCGCCCCCAAGACCCTGACCCTCTGGGAAGCCCAGTTCGGGGACTTCGTGAACGGCGCCCAGGTCGTCATCGATCAGTTCATCTCGTCCGGCGAACGCAAGTGGCTGCGCATGTCCGGCCTCGTGATGTTGCTGCCGCACGGCTATGAAGGCCAAGGCCCAGAGCACTCCTCCGCCCGCCTTGAGCGCTTCCTTCAGCAATGTGCCGAAGACAACATCCAGGTCGCCAATTGCACGACCCCTGCCAATTACTTCCACATCCTGCGTCGCCAGCTGCACCGCAATTTCCGCAAGCCGCTGGTGATCATGACGCCGAAGTCGCTGCTGCGTCACAAGAAGTGCATCTCCGCCCTCAGCGAGATGGCGGAGGGCTCCTCCTTCCACCGCGTCTTGTGGGACGACGCCCAGCTCAACACCGGCCTTACGGGCGTGAAGCTGAAGGCCGATGACCAGATCCGCCGCGTGATCCTGTGCTCCGGCAAGGTCTATTATGACCTGCTCGATGAGCGCGAGAAGCGCGGCCTCGACGACGTGTACATCCTCCGTCTGGAGCAGTTTTACCCCTGGCCGATGAAATCTATGACCTCAGAGCTGAAGCGCTTCCCGGACGCCGAACTCGTTTGGTGCCAGGAAGAGCCCAAGAACATGGGCGGCTGGGCCTTCGTCGATCCCTGGATCGAACTCACGCTGAACAAGATGGACGTCAAGGCCAAGCGCGCCCGCTATGTCGGCCGGCCCGCCACGGCCTCCACCGCCGCCGGCCTGATGGGCAAGCATATCAAAGAGCTGCAAGACTTCCTGAACGAAGCTTTCGCCTGAGCCTGAACCGCTGAAGACCTAAAGAACCGTGACGGGAAGGGAGAGCGCCCCGCCCGCCGCCGCAGGAGCCGAACCGATGGTTGATATCGTTGTGCCCACTCTGGGCGAGTCCGTGTCTGAGGCGACCGTCGCCAAGTGGCTGAAAAAGCCTGGCGAGGCTGTGGTCAAGGATGAGGTCCTGGTGGAGCTGGAAACCGACAAGGTCTCCGTCGAAGTCTCGGCCACCGAAAGCGGCGTTCTGGCGGACATCATCGCCGCCGAGGGCGCCACCGTCGGGATCGGCGCGCTGCTCGGCCGCCTGGGCGACGCCGCCGCTGCAGCCTCCGCCGCCAAAGCCCCGCCGAAACAGGCCGCAGCGCCGCCGCCGAACCCCGCGCCCACTCAGGCTCCGCCGACAGCGCCGCCCTCCGTTCAGCGGATCGCCGCCGAAAACGGCTTGAACCTCCACGGGATGCAAGGCTCCGGCAAGGACGGCCGTCTGACCAAAGGCGACGCCCTCGCAATCCTGGAAGCGCGCCAAACGCCCGCCGCCGCCCGCGCACCGACGGCCCCCCGAGCCCTGGACCCTCGCGAAGAGCGCGTCCGCATGACCCGCCTTCGGTCCACCATCGCGCGGCGTCTCAAAGAAGCGCAAAACACCGCCGCCATGCTCACCACCTTCAACGAGGCGGACATGAGCCAAGTGATAGCTGCGCGCAATAAATACAAAGACAGCTTCGAGAAAAAGCACGGCGTGAAGCTTGGCTTTATGAGCTTCTTTGTGAAGGCCTGTGTCAGCGCACTGAAAGAAATCCCATCAGTCAACGCTGAAATCGACGGCGACGACATCATTTATAAGAACTTCTATGATGTCGGGATCGCCGTCGGCGCCGACCGGGGCTTGGTCGTCCCCGTCGTCCGCGAGGCCGACCGGAAGTCGATGGCCGAAATCGAGAAGGACATCGGCGAGCTCGGCGCCAAGGCCCGTGACGGCGCCCTGAAGATGGAAGACCTCCAAGGCGCCACCTTCACCATCACCAACGGCGGCATCTACGGCTCCCTGATGTCGACCCCGATCCTGAACCCGCCGCAGTCCGGCATCCTCGGCATGCACAAAATCCAGGATCGGCCCGTGGTGGTCGGCGGCCAGATCGTGGTCCGCCCGATGATGTACCTCGCTCTCAGCTACGACCACCGTCTGGTCGACGGCAAAGAGGCCGTGACCTTCCTCGTGCGCGTCAAAGAAGGCCTCGAAGATCCCGAGCGCATGTTGCTGGACCTTTGAGGGTAGGCAAGACCCTGATGTTGGCGTCTGCGGTGGCCATCGGCTTATGCTTCTATGTCGCCGCCGGCGTCCTTGCCCTGGTTTTCGCCCGAGCGACCCTGACGCCCGAAGCAAAGTCCGACGAAACCGTGCGGCGCTACCACGCCATGCTGCATGACTACACTGACGGCTGGCGCGGCTACGCGATGGCTGCCGCCATCGCAGCCTATGCCGCCGCCGCCATCGCGCTCTTCAGCCGCGACGGGGCCGCCGTCTATTGGTTGGCGGCAGCCTTAGTCATTGATTGCGTGACATTTTTTCTCTGGCCCCAAAGGCGCGCCTTCATCGCTGCTCTTTCCCCTCAAGAGAGAATGAGCGATGCGGTCGGCGTCGCGGCCCTCACTATGGCCCTCGGCCTCACCGCATATCTGCGTTTTTCGGGCGCTTTGGCGTGACGCTGGCAAAAGGCCGGTGTAGGATTTTGTTAGGTTTAGGCCGAAGGGGAAACGGCCATGTGGCTTCTTCGGGCCTTGGTGATCATCATCGTGTTCGTCCAGTGCCTCTGGATGGTGACAGCGGCTGGCCTGCCGATGGCCTTCCTGTTTGACGCCGATGCGATCCGTCCCGCTTTAGGTGCTTTGTCGCAAACCGCCACCGGGGTCGTTGTGGCCACCACCGGCCTCGAAATTGGTCTGTCTTTGGCGGTCTTGTTGTTCTTTGTGCTTGCGCTGGTCCGTCTGATCCGCCGCACAAAGGCCTTCGTGACCTGGTTTCTGGGCTTTGTCTGTCTGCTCGCGCTCCGTTCGTTGCAGGGCATCGCCGCAGACATGCAAGGCGCAGCGCTGGCGGATTTGGCCAACCGCGCCCTCGCCAACTTGATCGCTCCGGACTTCCTTTACTTCAACGCCAGCGTGTTGGCCTTCAACTTGTTGATCGGGATTGCGATCTTGTTCGTTGACAGCGCCGACACACGCCACTGGTCCGCCTTCGAAGGCGAGACGATTTGATCCGGCTTCGACGCCCCCGATGACAAAGACCCCCGCCGCAGCGGCGGCGGGGGTTTGTTTTTGGTCCCGAACAAGGGGAAGGCGTGGGCTTTATGCCGCTCGCACCGACTGCAGGAAGGACATGGCGACAGAGCGAAGGTTCGTCGCCTGCTGCGCCAGCTCGCCCGCCGCATCCATCGACTGGCTTGCCGCGCCGTCGGTTTCGCTCGCCGCTTCCGACACGCTCGCCACCGCCTGGGTGACCTCGTTCGCCGCGCTCGCCACGTCTGCGGCCCGGGCCGAAATTTCCCGCACCGCCGCCATCTGCTCCTCGATGGCCGCCGCGATCGCCCCGGCGATGCTGCTCATCTCGCCGATGGTGCCGTTCACGTTTTCGATAGCGCGGACAGCATCATGCGTGGCGCCGGCCATGCCTTCGATTTGGATCCGGATTTCTTCGGTCGCCTTCGCCGTCTGCTCGGCGAGGCTCTTCACCTCCGAAGCGACGACCGCAAACCCGCGACCCGCGTCGCCCGCCCGCGCGGCTTCAATCGTGGCGTTGAGGGCCAAAAGGTTGGTCTGCGCCGCAATGTCGGCGATCAGCTGCACCACGGCCCCGATTCGGTCCGCCGCGCCCGCCAGATCGGCCATTTTGGCGCTGGTCGACCGGGCGCCGGCTTCCCCCGCCGCCGCCACCTGAGCCGATTGCGCTGCCTGTTGGGCGATTTCGGAGATTGTCGCCGCGAGCTCTTCCGAAGCCGCCGCCACAGTCTGCACGTTGGCCGAGGAATGATCCGTCGCCGAAGAGGCCGCCCGAGCGTTTTGCGCCGCGGTGTCCGCCGCCCGCATCAGCGAGCCGGACGAAGCCTGCAGCTCTGTCGCCGCCGCCGCCACGGTCTCGATGGCTTCGCCCACGTCCCGCTCGAAAGTGTCAGCCATGGCCAGGATCTGGGCCCGACGCTCGGCTTGCGCCCGTTCGGCCTGCGCAGCCTGCTCCAGTTGCAGCGCGGCGTTGTCGAGCAGCGACTGCTTGAACGCCGCCACCGCCGCCGCGATCCGGCCGGTTTCGTGCTTGTCGTTGAGATAGGGCGCCTCGACGCTGGTGTCGCCCTCGCGCAGAACGTCCATTGTGTCCACAAGCCGCCGGATCCGGGTGCTAAGCCCCCGCGACACCGCAAACATCAACCCGCCCGCCAGCGCGAGGGCCGCCAGCGCGAGCATCAGGTTCGTGAACAGACGGGCTTCCAGCCGATCGATCCGCTGCGACAGCAGCCGCTCCAGGTCGGCGTTGGCGACTTGCCAGGCCGTGTCCAACCCGTTCAAGAAGGCCTCATGCTCTTCAAGGCGCGTCCCCATGGCCGGCAGCTCGCCGGTCACCCCGACCGTCGTCACGATCTGGTCCCCGAAGACCCGGAACGGCTCATAAGCTTCCGCAAGAGCAGCCCGCGCCGGCGCGAGATTGGCCCGCACCGAACCATCCGCGCTTGCCGCCTCCGCTTCGTTCAGCGAGGCAAGCACGCCGTTATAGGCCGACGTCATCGATGCGTAGCTCATAACGATGGCTGAACGCTGTTCGAAGCTGAGCGGACCCGCACCGGCCGCCTCCAAGACCGCAGCTTCAAAGGCGTGCGCCGCAGAGCCCAGCAAAGGCATCTTCACGATGGCCGCATCCATTACGTAGAAGCTGTCAAGATCTGGATCGAGCACAAGATTCGAGCCGTTTCCAACCGCGGTCACCAAGGCAATCGCAGAATCAGCGTCGCCCTCGATTGCGGCGTCCGCCAAAGGGCCGGCGGACGCCGGAGCAACGATATGGGTGTACGCGCCAAGCGCCGCGCGCAGCGCGTTCGCCGCCCCGCTTTCGGCCGCTTCGCCGTTGGCGGATCTTAGCGCCACCGGCCAAACCGCCTCCATCAGCACCGTGCCTTCGATCTCGCGCTCGGCGAAATTGATGTCCTTGTTGCTCTGCTCCCAGAACAGCCATCCCAGAAGGCCGACCGGGGCCAGCATGACCCCCGATACGAGGCCGAGGCGTTGGGCGATGGATAAGCGGCTGTTGATGGCGTCGAACATAGGGAAAACCTCAGGGAGTGAACGCGCGTTCATCCCACGGGCATCCTTAACTCAGCGTTACGTGGCTGAAGTTTGGTGCTGGGCTAGACCCTTGCGGGGAAGTCACGGAACACTACTGTCTTCTCCATGAGCGTCCCCGTTCTTGATATCGCCAGCCTGAAGGTCTCTTTCGACACGCCCGACGGCGTCGTGGAGGCGGTGAAGGGTGTCTCCCTCTCCATCGCCCCCGGCGAATGCCTGGGGGTGGTCGGTGAAAGCGGCTCCGGCAAGAGCCAGACCTTTCTCGCCGCTTTGGGCCTGTTGCCGCATAACGGCCGGGCTTTAGGGGCGGTGCGCTTTCAAGATCAGGAGATTTTGGGAGCGGCCCCCCGGGTCCTGAACACCCTGCGCGGACATAAGGTCGCGTTCGTCTTCCAGGATCCGCTGACCGCCCTGACGCCGCATCTCCGCATCGAAACCCAGATGATGGAAACCCTGATCCAGCATCTGAAGATGGATAAGGTCGCCGCAAGGCAACGCTGCATTGAATGGCTGGAACGCGTCCGCATCCCCGAGGCCGCCCGCCGTCTGCGGCAGTACCCGCACGAACTCTCCGGCGGCATGCGCCAGCGGGTGATGATCGCCATGGCGATGATGACCGAACCGGCGCTGCTGATCGCTGACGAGCCCACCACCGCTCTCGACGCCACAGTTCAGGCCCAGGTCCTTGACCTGATGGAAGACCTCCGCCGCGACACCAACACCGCCGTGGCCCTAATCACCCACGACATGGGCGTCATCGCCCGGATGGCGCAGCGGGTCGTGGTTATGCGCCGCGGCGAAGTGGTGGAGCAGGGGGCCATCGAGACTCTGTTCCGTGCGCCGAGCCATGATTACACGCGGATGCTGCTGGAAGCCGTCCCGCGCATCTCCTCCTCACGGATGGGCGCTGAGCGCGTGCCGCCACAGGCCGGCGCGCCTCTCCTTGAGGTCAAGGATTTGAAGGTGCAGTTCCCCGTGACGATGAGTGGCGGCCTGTTCCCGGCCGCCAAACAGCTTCGCGCTGTGGATGGCGTGAGTTTCTCCCTCCAGCCGGGCGAGACCTTGGGCGTGGTCGGCGAGAGCGGGTGCGGCAAGTCCACCCTGGCCCGCGCGGTGCTGCAGCTGCTTCCCGCCACCGCCGGCGGCGTCAGCTTCCTCGGCATCGGCCTCAACAAGGATGAGATTCGCAACACCCGCAAGGACCTGCAGATCGTTTTTCAGGACCCCTTGGCGAGCCTTGATCCCCGTCAGACGGTGGGCGCCTCGGTGGCCGAGCCTCTGCGCAGCTTCCGGCCGGAGCTGAACCACATTCAGCGCGAAGAGCTTGTCCGCGAAATGTTGGTCAAGGTCGGCCTCGATCCGGCCCTCATCAACCGCTACCCGCACGAGTTGTCGGGCGGCCAAAACCAGCGCGTCGGCATCGCTCGCGCCATGATCATGCGCCCGAAGCTGGTCGTCTGCGATGAAGCGGTCAGCGCGTTGGATGTGTCGATCCAGGCTCAGATCGTGCGCCTGTTGATGAACCTGCAAAAAGAGTTCGGCCTCTCGATGCTGTTCATCAGCCACGACCTCGCGGTCGTGAAAGAGATCAGCCACCGCGTGATGGTGCTCTATCTGGGCCGGGTTGTGGAGCTTGGCGCTTCCGAGGTGATCCTCGCCGACCCCCGCCACCCCTACACCCAGGCGCTCCTGGCTGCGGCCCCCGAGCCGGACCCCGAAGCCGCTCGCAACCGTCCGCGCGTGCGCCTCGAAGGCGATCTCCCCAGCCCTCTGGATCGCCGCGCCACCTTGCGCTTCCTCAAATCCAAGCTTGTCGACGATCCGGACGCCGACCAATATAAACCGCAGCTGATCGAGGTGGCCCTGGGCCACTGGGTCGCCGAGTTCGATCCTCCGGGATCCACTGATAAAGCGGCCTAGGCCGGAAGAACCTCAGAAGGGGATGAGGCTTATGACCAGAATCGCTGCAGCCGTGGCCGCTCTGTGCATCGCCATGACAGGGGTCGCGACCGCCCAGACGCTCCCGCCGGTCGAAACCCGAACCGTCGGGACCTTGACCCTGGAAAATGTGCCGGAAACGCCCTCAGAGGTCAGCGAGCGCCTCCGCCAATATGTGAACACCCGCTCCGCCGCCTTTCTCGATTTTCTCCCCGACGGCGGCATCTTAATCTCCACCCGTTTCGGCGACACGGCCCAGGTTCACCGGGTGAACGAGCCGATGGGTCTCCGCTCCCAGCTGACCTTCTATGATGAAGCGGTGGGCGGCGGCGATGTCCGCCCCGGCGGCGGCGCCTTTTTGATGACCCGCGACGTCGGCGGCAACGAGAACTTCGGCGGCTATGTCCAGGACCTGCTCACCGGCCGCGTCACCGCACTCACGGCCCCCGGCGCCCGCAACCAGAGCTTCGTCTGGAGTCGTGACGGCCGTCAGGTCGCCTGGGCGTTCACCCCACAGAACGACCCCAACTACGACATCATGATAGCCGACCTCGCCGACCCCGCGGGCCGCCGCAAGGTCCTGGACGGGGAGGGGGCCGTGGCCGTCCTGGACTGGTCTCCCGACGGTCGCAAGCTTCTGATTGGTCAGTATATTTCGATCACGGAAAGCCGTCGCTTCATCCTCGACATCGCCTCCGGCGCCCTGACCGAAATCGCCCCGGACCTGAACGCGGCCTTCGACGGCGGCGTCTTCACCCCGGACGGTCGCAGCGTGATCGTCGCCACCGATGAGGGTGGCGAATTCCTCTACCTCGCCCAGATCGACCTCCAATCGGGTGAGCGCCGGCGCTTGTCCCCCGAAATCGTCTGGGACGTCGAAAGCTTCGACCTCTCCCCCGATGGCCGCACGATCGCCTACGCGACGAACGAGGCCGGCCAGTCCCGCCTGCGCCTTCTCAACGTCCGTTCCGGTCGCATCGAGCGCACCCTCGATCTCCCGCCCGGCGTGGTGGTCGGCATCGAATGGGACGACGCCGGCGAACGCTTCGGCTTCACCCTGGCCGCCGCCGCGGCCCCTGCCGAGGCCTATGTCTATGAACGCCGCCGCAACCGCCTGACCCGTTGGACTCAAAGCGAGGTCGGCGGCCTGAACCCCGAAACCTTCGTCGCCCCGACCCTGATCGAGTGGTCGAGCTTCGACGGCCGCGCCATCACGGGTTTCTATTACCGTCCTGCCGGCCAGACCGACGCCCGGCTCCCGGTCATCATCGACATCCACGGCGGTCCCGAAGCCCAAAGCCGGCCGAACTTTTCCTCCACCCGCCAATACTGGGTGAACGAGCTCGGCGCCGCGGTCATCACGCCCAACGTCCGCGGCTCCTCGGGATTTGGCCGGACCTTTCTCTCCCTCGACAACGCTGAGCGCCGCGAAGACGCCGTGAAGGACATCGGCGCGCTGTTGGATTGGATCGCGACCCAACCCGACCTCGATCCGAACCGGGTGCTGGTCTATGGCGGCTCCTACGGCGGCTATATGGTCCTGGCCTCGATGGTCCACTACAACGACCGCCTCGCCGGCGCTGTCAACATCGTCGGCATTTCCAACTTCGTGACGTTCCTGGAGAACACATCCGGCTACCGGAGAGAGCTCCGCCGCGTCGAATACGGCGACGAGAGCAATCCCGAAATGCGCGCGATCCTGCACGACATCAGCCCGCTCACAAACATCGACCGCGTGTCACGTCCGATGTTCGTCATCCACGGCGCCAACGATCCCCGCGTTCCGGTGTCGGAGGCCGAGCAGGTCATCGCCGCCATCCGCGCCAACAATGGCGAGGTCTGGTCAATGATCGCTTCTGACGAAGGCCACGGCTTCCGCAAGCGCAACAACCAGCAAGCGCAACGGGAGGCCGAAACCCTCTTCTTTGCCCGGGTTTTGGGGATCGGGACCGCGCCGTAAGCCGGGCGGCGACCGGACAGCGCGCCGCCCCTGAGCGGCCGCGCTTGTCCGATTGCCCGCACCGCGGCTAGGGTGCGGCCGCCATGGCTGATGATTTGTCCCCCCGCGCCCCGTTGCCTGTCACCGCTGCCGACATCGAGGCCGCCGCCGCGCGCCTGAGCGGCCACATCGAACGCACCCCGATGCGCCCTTCGCGCACCCTGTCGGAGATTACCGGCGCCAAGGTCTGGGTAAAGTTCGAGAACCTCCAGTTCACCGCCTCCTTCAAGGAGCGCGGCGCCTTCAACAAGCTCGCCCAGCTGACCGAGGTGGAGCGCCGCGCCGGCGTTATCGCCGTCAGCGCCGGCAATCACGCCCAGGGCGTCGCCTACAACGCCGCCAAGCTCGGCATCCCCGCCACCATCGTGATGCCCCTCGGCACGCCCTTCACGAAGGTCGAGCACACCCGCCGCCACGGCGTCCGGGTTCTTCTCCACGGAGAGACCTTTGCCGAAGCCACGACCTACGCCTATCAGATTAAGGAGCGTGAAGGCCTGACCTTCGTCCACCCCTACGACGACCCGGCCATCATCGCAGGGCAGGGGACGATCGCCGCCGAAATGCTGACCGAGGCGCCCGACCTCGACACGCTGCTGATCCCCGTCGGCGGCGGCGGCCTGATCTGCGGCAACGCCATCGCCGCAAAAGCCCTAAAGCCCGACATCCGGGTCGTCGGCGTCGAAGCCCGCATGTACCCCTCGCTCTACGCCGAGCTTCGGGGGGAAGAACCGCAATGCGGCGGCCAGACCATCGCCGAAGGCATCGCGGTGAAGCAGGTCGGCCGCCTCCCGATCCAGATCGCCAAAGCGCTGGTGGACGACGTGGTCCTTGTCGATGAGCCGCACCTCGAACAGGCCATCGCCCTTTTCGCCAATGTCGAAAAGACCGTGGCCGAAGGGGCAGGCGCGGCGGGCTTGGCGGCGCTGCTGGCCCACCCGGCGAAGTTCGCGGGCCGCAACGTCGGCCTGATCCTTTGCGGCGGCAACATTGATGCGCGCCTGTTGGCCAGCGTCCTCACGCGCGGCCTTGTGCGCGAGGGCCGCATCTCGTCCCTGCGCCTGATCGGCGACGACCGGCCGGGCTTGCTCGCCCGCGTCTCCAAGGTGATCGGCGATCTCGGCGCCAACATCATAGAGGTGGCCCACAACCGCCTAGCCTTGGATGTGCCCGCCAAGGGCGCAGAGTTCGACATCCTCATCGAAACCCGCGACGCCCAGCACACTCAGGAAATCGTCGACGCCCTCGGCGCCGCGGGCTATCCGCCGAGAAGGCTGTGAGGGGCCGAGGCCTGATCACGTGGCTCCAATCAACATCGCCCGCTTCCGCGAGCCGAAGGACACCCCCCCAAAACCGCCGATTTCATCACCGCCCCAGACAGCCTCCACGGCGCGGCGGAGGTTGGCCCTGGCTTCATCTGGCGGCTGAAAAGCGACGGCGCCAACAGCGCAATGGCGATTGACGCGGTCC
>JBILVS010000090.1:0-11626 GCA_044370335.1 Caulobacterales bacterium | reverse complement strand
GTGGCGGAGCCCCGAGGCGCGGTGATAGCCGATGCTGAACACCGTCACCATGGCGCCGAGGAGCGCTGTGAGGGCCGCCATGAAGGCGCCCAAGGGTTCGATCAGCACCGACAGCGAGAGGCCGGGGCCGAAATCGCCGAGGCGGGCTTCGAGGCCATTCCACGCCGGCGCCTCGACGGCGAGGGCGGCGGCGGCGGCGGCGCCCATGATCGCCAGGGCCGTGACTGCGCTGTCGCGCACCAGCGGGAAGCGGCCAAGCAGCAGCCCCGCGGCGGCCTGCAGCCAGGGCAGGCACAGGGTCGCTGTGATCAGCAGATCGACCCTCATAGCGCGATGTCCAACGGCCAGAGGACCAGAGCGTGGCCGGCCTGTTCCGCCAGATCCGCCAGGGGCGCACCGGCAAAGCCCGCGGCCGCGGCGAGAAACGCCAAAAGCACAAGACCAAGTCCGCTGAGGCCAGCCCGCGCGGGGGCCCGGGCGCCCACAGGCGCGGTGCGGAAAAACATCCGCTCCAGAATGCGGCCGCCGAACACGACGCCCGCCAAAGAGACCACGACCGTGACCACGGCCGCGGGCCACCAGCCGCGCGCCAAAGCCGCCTCCACCGCGACCCAAGAGGCGCTATAGCCAATCGTAAAGGGCGCGCTCATCAGGATGAGACAGCCGAGGGCGGCGCACAGGGCGGCGACGGGGGCGCGGTGGGCCAGGCCGTCGAGGCGGGCAATGTCCTGCTCACGCGATCCGGCAGAGGCCAACAGAAGCGCGCCCAGGCCGGCGGCGACAATCTTCAGGGCGGCGGCGCCGGCGCCGGCGGGCGTCACCAGGGCGATGGACAAGAGCGCGCAGCCGGCCTGGGCGGCGAAGGCGTAGCCCGCCAAGCGGCGAAGGTCTCGGGCGACGAGGGCCTGAAACCCGCCGACCAAGGCGCTGGCGGCGCCGAGGACCAGGAGACTGACACCGACCGGCGGTCCGCCGCCGAGATCAAACAGACCGCTGACGACGCGCCCCGCGGCGACAAACAGCAAGGGGCCGATCGCGGTCAGGGCCACAACCCCGGCCAGGCCCGGACCGTGGCCGAAGAGGCTCGGGCCCCAATGGTTCAAGGGCGCAATGAGGCCCGCTAAACACAGCGCGACGAACACCAGAAGCAGGCCAGAGGCGGCGGCGTTGCTCAGGGGGGCGCCAAGGGCGGCGGCGGGGTCCAAGGCGCCGGCGGCAACGACGAAAAGACCAACGCCGAACCAGCCCAAAACCCCGGCGACGCCAAAAGCCGTCAGGGTGCGCAGGCTCGCGTTCAGGGCCTGTGCGCGATGGGCGCCGGCGGTCGCGGAAAGGACCGCGAGGCTCAAGCCCGCCAACTGCAGCGCTAGGACGACGAAGGCGAGATTGGCGCCATAGGCGGCGGCGGCGGCGGCGGCGACCACGCCCAAGGCGGCGGCAAGGCCATAGCGCGCGGGGCCCGGATCGGCTTCCGCGAGATACCCTGCTCCGCCGATCAGCCAGCCAACCAAAACAAGCGCCAGGGACGCTGCGGTCATCAGGGCGGACCAGGCATCGAGGCGGAGAACCAAGCCTTCACTCAGGACATAGGCCAAAGGCCCATAGGCGAGAACGCCCCAGGCGGCGAACCCGGCGCCGATCAGCGCTGCACCGAGGGCCATCAGAGACGCCGTCAGAGCGGTGCGGGGCCCTGGCGTCAGGAGGCAGGCCAGGGCTCCGGCCAAGGGTGCGGCAAGGGCCAAGGCGACCCCATGCTGCTGGAGGGCGAGGATCAGGTCGGCCGCGGTCATAGGCCGGCTCCCGAGGTCGGATCAGCGTCGGCGTCGTCATCGGCGGCGTCGAGATCATCTGTTTCCTGGGAGCGGTAAACCTCATTGAGGCGCACGGCCAAGGCGGCGCCGAACACGACATAGGCGCAGGCGGCAAGGCCGGCGGCCGCGGCCAAATCGACGCCCGCTTGCGGCCCGGCCGCCAAAAGCGCCATGGGACCGGCATGGGCGACGCCGACCCCGACCGCGCGCTTCAAGGCGGGTCGCGCAGCGGCAGCCATCCATACGCCGAGGGCGGTCAAGGCGGCGGCCTGAATCAGATGGCCCCGCTCCAAGAGGAACAGCGGGTCCATTTCACCAGACCTCGTCGTTGAGATCGGCGGCGCGGGCGACAAACACCGCCAGGACAGCGAGGGTCGATCCCGCCATGGCCAAAGCCGCGCCCGCGCTGAGCAGCGGATCAGCCAAATCGATGGCGATCAGAGCGGCGTGCAGGGCGTAGGCCTCGGGGGCCAGAACCGGAGCCAGAGACGGGGCCAGCCAACCCAGGGCCAGAAGCCCCGCGCCGAGGGCGATCAAGGTGAGACGCAGCCCGATGGGGACCGCGGCGCGGGCCTCGCGCCATCCTTCCAACAGGAGATGCAGGCTCATCACCATGCCGATGGCGAGACCCGCAGCGGCCGCGCCGGCCAGGCCAAGTTCGATCCGCCAAGCGAAAAGCCCGGCAAAGGCGATAAGCAAAGCTCCGAAGGCCCGGGCGACCCGACGGATGAGGTCCACGCCGCCGCCGGTCATGAGGGTTCTTCCTCCGGCAGCTTGGCTTTGAGGGAGCGGCGGCGATGCGGGGCGCGGAGATTTTCGGCGCGTTCACCGAAGCCGAGAAGCGCCATCGCGCCAAGCCCTGCGGCGATCATGGCGGCGACCCCGAGGCTGGTGAGTAGGGTCATGGCGGCCGGACCAAGGGCCGCTGTTCTGGGGGCGTTGAGGCTCGGCACGTCGATCCCGGCTAGGATAAGAGCCAAGCCGAGGGCGGAGGCCACCGCGATGCTGCCGAGGGGGGGGCCGTCTTTGCGCAGCCGGGCGGCGCGGGGCGCCAGGGCGAAAGCGGCGACGACGATCAGGGGCGCAACCCCGCCGAGCGCCACCGCCGCAATCAGGCCCGCGCCTGCGGCGCCGAAGCCTGCAAACGCTGCGCCCAGGGCGCCGCCGACCACCATTCCATACAACGCCAGCGACAAAGGCGAACGGGCGCGGGCCGCGCCTACCGCGGCAGCCAACGCCAGCGCCATCGCGGCCAAACCCAAATACGAGCCGTAGTCCCCCTGGAGCATCGTCATGGGGCGCCGCCGGAGCTTCCAGGCCGAGGCGCAGCATAAGGCCCGATCACGGGGGCGAGGCCGCCGCCATGGGCGCCGACGCCCAGAGCGTGAATCCGCGCTGGGGCCAAGGCAGCCATCAGCACACCAAGAAGCGCCAGACGCAGGGTAATGGCGGCGTCCCAGGAGGCCGCGGCCAGCGCGATCAAGATCAACCCCGCTCCCACAGTTTCCGCCGCAAGCACGGCATGGGCGCGGGTGTAGAAATCGGGAAACCGCAGCAGGCCGAGGGCTGCGGTGAAGAGAACAAGGAGCCCAGCTGCGCCGAACAGCACCGCCAGCGCCAGCCGGCCGGCCTCGAGAGGGTCAAGGGTCATGGTCCCTCCTCCGGGGCGAGACCGCGGGCGTTCGGGCTATGATCCATGGCGGGCTGCAGCGACCGCAGCCGCAGCACCTTCAGCACCGCCACGGCGAGAACGAAGCCGAGGCCAAGCTGAAGCAGCGCCTGGTCGATGAGGCCTGGGCGGCCGCTCATGGCGCCGATGGCGGCGATGACCAAAGCGAGCTTGGCGTTGAGGCTCGTGGCTGCCAAGGCCCGGTCATGGAAGGTGGGGCCCGCGAACAGGCGGGCGAGGGTGAAGCAGGCGGCGATCAGCACCCCAGAGGCGATAAGCGCGGCGATCATGCGTCGGCTCCCGGCGCCGGAAAGCGGCGACGGCGGATGCCGGCGCGGGCGGCGAGGCGATCTTCCCTTTGGGCGTCTTCGTTCAGGACGTGCACCAGGACCGCATCCGGCGCCAAGGCGACCACAAAGGCGCCGGGCGCTTCCGACAAGGCCCCGGCGGCGGTAGCGCGGCTTGCGGCCTCGGGATCGGTCAAAGGCAGCTTCACCAGGGCCGGTTTGATGGTGACGTCAGCAGAAACGGCGGCCTGGGCGACCTGCCAGGCGCCTGCGGTTTTGGCGCGGATGCGGGCGGGGGTGCGGGCAAGGGCCGTCAGCGCGCGGGGCAGGATCGCCGCGTCGCGCCCGAGCCATCCGAGGCGGAGGGCGATCAACAGCGCCAACAGCACGCTGACAGCGATCGGCGCCGCGTCTTGTGGGCCCGCGCCGCCCCAGGCGGCGACGGCCCATGCGCCAAGCCCTGCGATGACGAGTAACGCTTGCAGCATGGCGCCCCTGCTCGCTCAAGCTCGAGGTCTTAACCTTCTCGAAGGGGATTCGCCACTGCCCGCGGCGCCGGATTCGGCGCCCCGCTCAGCCGCTCTGCTTCATCATTTCGCGGGCGATGATGAGACGCTGGATTTCGCTCGTGCCCTCGTAGATCCGGAAGATGCGGACATCCCGGTAAAAGCGCTCGATGCCGTAGTCCGAGACATAGCCGGCGCCGCCGAAAATCTGCACCGCGCGATCGGCGACACGGCCGACCATCTCGGAAGCATAGAGCTTGGACGCAGAGCATTCGAGGACAACGTTTTCGTCCGCGTCGCGGCGTTTCGCGGCGTCCAACACCATGCAGCGGGCGGCGTAGGCCTCGGTCTTGCAGTCGGCCATTTGGGCCTGGATCATCTGGAAGCCGGCAAGCGCCTGGCCAAACTGTTTGCGCGTGCCGGCATAGGCAATGATTTCCTCGATCAACCGTTCGGCCACGCCAACGCAGACCGAGGCAATGTGCAGGCGGCCGCGATCGAGCACCTGCATCGCCACCTTGAAGCCTGCGCCTTCGGCGCCGAGGCGAAGCTCCGGGCCGACCTTCACGTCGTCAAAGTGAACGTCGCAGATGTGGGCGCCCTGTTGGCCCATCTTCTTCTCAGGCTTGCCGACGGACAGACCCGGGCTGTCGCGCGGCACAAGGAACGCTGAGACCCCGCCGCCGCCTTTCACCTCAGGATTGGTCCGAGCCATCACGGTGAAGAGCGAAGCCTTGTTGGCGTTGGTGATGTAGCGCTTGGAGCCTTTGAGGACGTAGTGGTCGCCATTCCAGATCGCCTGGGTGCGGACGCTGCCTGAATCGGACCCGGCTTCGGGCTCGGTGAGGGCGAAACTGGTGACGATCTCGCCCGAGGCCACGCCCGGCAGGTATTTGGCTTTCTGCTCCGGCGTGCCGAACATCACGAGGCCCTGGCTGCCGATGCCGACATTGGTGCCAAAGCACGACCGGAACGCCGGGGAGCAACGGCCGAGCTCCATCGCCACAAGGCACTCGTCTTCCATGGATAGACCCAAGCCGCCATATTCTTCCGGAATCGACAAGCCATAGAGCCCCAGCGCCTTCATGTCGGCGACCACGTCCTCCGGCACGGCGTCCTCTTCGGCGACCTGGGCTTCCAAGGGGCGAAGGCGCTCGCTGACAAAGCGGCGGACGGCGGCGATGAACTCGGCTCTGGTTTGGGCGTCGAGCGCCATGGCGTTTCTCCCTCGGATCGTTGCGCCGATCATCCAGGAAGCCGCGCCCGGATCAAGGGGCCTGGAGCGGCGGCGCCTTCGTCGCCACTATCTGCCCCCCTCCATCTCCCCCATAACGGCTCGCACCCCTTAACGCCGCGCACAGGCGTGCTATGTGGCGGTGCAGCAGAACAAGAAAGACTGGGCCATGGCCGACGACGCAGCCCCGAACGCTTACGGAAGCGCCTACACCCTGACGGAAGGCCCTTTCCAAGGCTGGATCAGCTGGGGCCAGGGGCAGGACCCGTATGAGACGCTGGTGGGGCCGTTCGCCTATCGGGTGCAGGAAGCGGGGGCGCTTGAGATCGCCTTCCAGCCGGAGCAGCGGCACCTCAACGGCGCGGGCGCGATCCACGGCGGCTGTCTGATGAGCTTTGCGGATTTCGCGCTCTTCGCCATCGCCCACCACATCCTGAAGGCGGGGGTCATGGCTGTGACGCTGACCTGCAACTCGGAGTTTCTGGCCGCCGGCGATCTCGATGGCTGGGTTACGGCGGAGGGCGAAGTTCTCAAAGAAACCGGGTCCTTGATCTTCGTGCGGGGCGTGTTGAAGCAGCGGAGAAAGCCGATCCTTTCGTTTTCTGGAACGCTGAAAAAGATCAAGCCGCGGCCTGCGGCCTGATTGTCTTTCGTGATCGGGCGTTCGATTGCGCCTGCAATTGGCTACGCTTGGGTTTATGCCGAGGCACGGTTCACATCCACTCTTGAGTCTCCGCACGACTTTCAGGGATCGCCTCGTCGCTTCGGTGGAGGCGGCGCGGGACAGCCTCACGAAGGCTGACGCGAATGAGGCCGCGCATCGCTGCCGGGTGGCGCTGAAGCGGGCGCGGGCGCGGCTGGCGCGGACCGCCGCGCCGGACGCCGCCTGGGGGATGAATGCGATGGCGAGAGCGATGATGGCGAAAGCGGTGATGGCGAAAGCGGTGATGGCGACAATGAGCGCTTCGCGGAACACCGCGGACATGGCGAACGCGGCGCATCTGGCGGCGGCCGGGGCGCGGCCGCAGGGGAAGGCGGCGCGGGCGGACCTTGCGCGGCTCCCGATGCGGGCGAAGTCGTTTCCGGCCGTTTCGGACGAAGACCTCACCGTCGACGCCGACGCGCTGCAGCGGGACGGAGAACGCGCTTTTACCCGGGCCTATGGCCGGACCGGCGCAGAGCGGCGGCACGAATGGCGGAAGCGGCACAAGGAGGTGCAGGTCGCGACCAAGATGCTGGGGCCGGGCTCAAACGGCCGCAACGGGCGGCGGCCGTGGGGCAAGCGCTCGGGGGCGGAGCGGGATTTCTTGCTGCTTGAGGATCGCATCCGGAGCGAGCCCCGCTTGACGGGGGGACGGCGGACGGCGGCGCAAGCGCTGCGGAGCGCGCGGGTCGCGCGGCGGGTTTTGGGGGCGCAGGCGGGTCGCCTGGGGGCGCGGGTCTATCTTTGACGGAACGGGTCCAAGAGGCCTTCAATCAGGGCGTCGGCAACGGCCGGGGGCACGCCATCCAGGCCCAAGCGATCCATGCCGTTGGGCGCAGGGGCGCGCCAGGAGCCGAACAGTTTGTCCCACAAGGTGAGGACGCTGCCGTAATTGGCGTTGTGGTCTATAGCCGCCACACCATGGTGGCGCTCGTGGACGGCGGGGGTGGCGATCAGGAACCGCAGGGCGCGGTCAAGTCCTGGGCTGAGGCGGAGATCGGCATGGGTGAACAGCGCGGCCAAAGCCAGGATCAATTCATAGAGCGCGACGGCCTCCGGTGGCGCCCCGATCGCGATGGCGACCGCGGCTTTCCACATCAACGAGGCCGCGAGCTCCGCGGGATGAAAGCGCCAGGCTGTGGTGACATCGAGGGTCGTGTCGGTGTGATGAACCCGATGCAGCCGCCAAAGGAGCGGGTGTTCGTGCAAGGCGCGATGCTGGGCGTAAACCGCAAGATCCAGGACAAGGACAGCGACAACGACAGCGACAAGGGAGGGGATCGGCGCCAGGTTCAAAAGCCCAATCCCTTGGCTCTGCGCCCAGGCCGCGGCGGCGACGGGGCCGATCACGGCCAAGGCCCGGCTGACGCCGACGCCAATGACCCCAAGCAGCAGGTTCAGCCTCCAGCGATCGTGTCGACGGCGGGATCTCCCACCCCTGCCCGCTTGGCCTGCTTCAAGGATGAGGAGCAGGGCGATGGCGCCCAGCACAAGCCCTGCTCGGGCGGCGTCGCCGGGGGGCATGATCAAGGCGGGGTTTGGCCGCAAGCGCGCTCGGCCATGCGGTCGCGCCAGGCCTTGAGGTTCGGCAGGTCGTCGCCGGGCCGCCAACGCATCATCTTCGCAAAGTCCACGCCGGCGAGGACGGTGATGTCGGCGCTGCTGAAGCGGTCGCCGGCGATGAAGGGCCGGTCTTTCAAGAGACCATCAAACCACACCGCCATCTTCATCGCGCCGTCGCGGTAATAGTCGGCCACGGCGGCGTTTTGGTTCAGCTCCACTTTCCCCAGGATCGGACTGCCGTGGCGGACCCACAACATCAGCGGCATCGAGAACAGCAGCTCCGCGCGACGGTCCCACATCTCGATTTCGGCCCGTTCATAACCGTCGCGGCCCATAAGGTTGGGCTCGGGGTACAGGCTTTCCAGATAGGTGCAGATGGCGCGGCTCTCGGTGAGGATGCGGCCGTCGTCCAGCTCCAGGCACGGCGCCTGGCCCAAGGGGCTTTTCTCGCGGTAGGCGTCCGCGCGCTGTTCGCCCGCCGGAAGGGCGAGGAACATCTGCTCGATTTCAGCGCCCACGCCTTTTTCGGCAAGGAACATCGCCACCCGGCGGGGATTGGGGGCGTATTGAGCGAGCCAGAGCTTCATCAGGCTGATCCCTCTTTTAGCGGAAAATCGCCTCGGGCATGGCCGCGACGACGCTTGCGGTCATCATCGTGGCGAGGAAGCCGGGGGCGAGCGCCTTCCAGGCGAGTTCGAGGATCACAGACCGGCGATCGGGTGGAAAAAGTGAGGTAAGACCCGCCACCATGATCCCCACAGAACCGACATTGGCGAAACCGCAGACCGCGTAGGTCATGATCATGCGGGAGCGCTCGGAAATGCCGAGGTCGGGGTTGGAGAGGTCGATGAAGGCGATGAACTCGGTGAGGAAGAGCTTGGTGCCAAGGAGTTGGCCGGCGACCTGGGAGTCCGCCCAGGAAATCCCCATCGCGTAAGCGAGCGGGGCGAAGGCCCAGCCGAGAACGCGCTGAAGGGTCAACGGCGCGCCGGCGACGTCGGGGGCCAAGCCCAACAGCGCGTTCACAAGCGCCACCAGCGCCACAAACACGATCAGGGTGGCGGCGATATTCAGCACCACCTGCAGGCCGTCCTGGGTGCCGCGGGTGATGGCGTCCATGGAGGATTGGTACTTGAGGTCGGAGGTGTAATCGGCCACCGCGCCCCCCTGCCCCGGGGTCTCTGGGATCATGATGCGGGCGAGGAGCACACACGCCGGGGCGGAGATGATCGAGGCCACGAGCACGTGGGCGGCGGCGTTCGGCAGAACCGGACCCAAGAACAGGGCGTAGGCGACGAGGGTGGAGCCCGCGACGGTGCCCAAGCCCAGGACCATCATCATGAAGATTTCAGAGCGGGTGAGCTTGTCGAGATAGCCGCGGATCACGATCGGGCTTTCGACCATGCCCATGAAGATGTTGGCGGCCGCAGCAGTGGCTGAGGCGCCGCCGATGCCCATCGTTTTCTGGAACAGAAAACCGAAGGCGCGGATGATGATCTTAAGCAGTCCCCAATGCCACAGAAGGGCGGAAAGGGCGGAAATCACGAGGATCAGGGGCAAAACCCGGAAGGCGAAGATGAACGGGGCGCCGCCGTCGGGACTTGTGGTCATGTAGGGCTGATCGCCCCCGCCCAGAAAGCTGAAAACGAACTTGGTCCCCTCTTCCGTCGCCGCGGCGAGGCCGTTGAAGGAATCCGCCACCGCCGTCAGCGCCGGCTGCATCTGGGGGAAAGCGAACAGCAGAGCCACCATGCCGGCCTGCAGCGCCAAAGCGCCTAAGGCGATCAGGATCGGGAACCGCCGCTTGTTCTCCGACAACAGCCAGCACACGAGCAGGATCGCCGCGATCGCCAACAGGCTGCGGGCATTATCCAAGCTATAGATCACGATCCGAACCCCCGAAATGTGACGCCGCCGCAACGCTAGGCGCGTCTGGGGCCTGCCGCAATCTAGCCGCACACCTCCACCGACTAAACCACGCACTGCTCCCAGGTGCAGCGCGTGGCCATATCGATGGTGCAGGCCTAGCCATAGGAGGCCTGCGGGCAGTCGCAGGCGGCGGGCTGCACCGTCGCTTGGCCGCTGCAGTTGCCGACATTGCCCGCAATCGCGGCGCAGTTTCGGTCGGCCTGGGTGTTGGCCATGGCGGTGGCGGCCTCACAGGCCTGGGCTTCGGTCAGGTCGGCGTCGACGCTTACCCCGCAGCCAAGCTGGGCCGACTTTCCGGGCCGCCAAGTCTTGTGGCACTCGGCGCGGCAGGTGAGCAGGATATCGCGGGCTTCGTCCAGATGCGCGCCTTTAGGGAACGCGCGCACCGCTCCCAACAGGCGCACAATGCGGGTCTGTCGGGTCTCCGTCCCGGCCGACGAGGTTCGCGGCCTGGATCAGCGGAAAGCCCAAAGGCGGCTCCACATCGCCGATCAGAACGGGGGGCAGCACGCCCCGGTTTTGCCCACCGCGGCCTCTTCTTTCACCCAGGGGGCGGCCACTGACTGCTCGGGCCAGATGGCCATGATCAGTTTGGCTTCCTGCAACTCCTGCTGGATCGTCTGGTCCCACTGGGCGCCCGGGGCGATGCCGTGATCCCATCCGACGCTTTGGCTGTCCGCCCGCGGCGCCTCCACCATGCGGACGACCCGGCCCGGATCCTCCGTCTTGTCGGCGATGAAAATGTCGGCCATGCCCAGTTTCCCCCAAAGCCAGCTTGACCCGTCGCCTTTAGCAGGACATCTCAGCGCCTTCCGTGACCTAAGACAACCAAGAGGAGCCTCTCCCATGTCCGCCATCCGCTTTGACGGCAAAGTCGCCATCGTCACCGGCGCCGGCGGGGGCCTGGGCCGCGCGCACGCCTTGGAACTGGCTCGCCGTGGCGCGAAGGTCGTCGTCAACGATCTCGGCGGGGCGATGGACGGCTCGGGGGGAAACTCCGAAGCCGCGCTGAAAGTGGTTGAAGAGATCAAGGCCGCAGGAGGGGAAGCGATCGCCAACGGGGCTTCGGTCACCGACGACGCGGGGGTCGCAGGTCTTGTGAAGCAGACCCTGGACCAGTGGGGCCGCATCGATATCCTGATCGCCAACGCCGGCATCCTGCGGGACAAGTCCTTTTCCAAAATGGAGATCGCCGATTTCGACGCGGTGATGGCTGTGCACCTCATGGGCACAGTGAAGCCGGTCAAGGCCGCCTGGGAGATCATGAAGGCCCAGAACTACGGACGGATCGTGGTCACGACCTCATCGACAGGCCTCTATGGCAATTTCGGCCAGGCCAATTACGGCGCGGCGAAGCTGTCGCTTGTCGGCTTCATGAACACGATGAAGATCGAAGGCGCGAAGAACAATATCAAGATCAACGCGATCAGCCCAGTCGCCGCCACCCGGATGACCGAGAACCTGATGCCGCCGGAGATGCTGGCGCTTTTGAAGCCGGAATACGTCACCCCGGGCGTCGTCTATCTCGTGTCTGAAGACGCGCCGACGGGGGCGATCCTCACCGCCGGCGCGGGCGTGTTCTCGCTCGCGCGCATCTACGAGACGGACGGCATCTGCCTTAAAGAGGGCGGCATCACCGCCGAAGAGGTGGCTGCGAACTGGGGCAAGATCGCTGACCCGGCGGGCCAAGAATACTATGAGCAGGGCGGCGGGCAGACCGCGAAGTTCATGCGGAAGCTGCAGGGCGGCTGAGGCGGGGAAACCTCAGGGCGACGCATGCGGCTTCCTCTGACCGGGTCGTCGGGGCGGGGCGGCCGCTTTTTTGCGCCGATGCTGCGGGCGTGCGGCCATACCGTAGTGGGCTTTGATGTCGCGCGGGGGCGGACGCCCTTGTCTGCGCTTCGGTCGCTGATCGCGCCGCGAT
>JBILVS010000233.1:0-3286 GCA_044370335.1 Caulobacterales bacterium | reverse complement strand
GAAGACTATGATGCAATCGTCGATGCGTGCTGCAAAGCCTGGCTTGCATTCATAGCCGCGCCCGATGTCGTCCGCTCCGTCGCCGGACGCTCATGGGCGAAGGTCAGTGTTTAGGGCGTTTGGTATAGTGTGCAGGCTACACGGTTTTGGCGAAAAATGCGAGGCGAATAAGAGCGGCCAGCGTTTCGACCGACAATGGTCTGAGCTAACACATTGACGATACTTGCCTTTCACCGCTGTCCGTTTAGTGAGGCCGAGGGCCCCTCGCCCGCCGCCGAGGGCGGCGGGCATAAGGGCTCAAGCTGTTTGTTCGGAGCCGGCCTCGGGGTTCACCCCGCCGCTCCGGCCCCGAGGCCGGCTTCGAACGGACGGCGTTGGCGTCAGTTGAGGATGGTGTCCGGCCGCGCGGATCGACGCCTCTGCTTCAGGCGTTACACACTGAGCAGAGCCGCTCGACATTGCCTTACAAGTAAGGCGCAGAGATAATCTATGCCTTATGTGTAAGGCGAATGATTGACTTTTGGGGTTAAATGAGGCATGCTGGCGCGATGGCAAAGGCACCATCTTCCGATAAAGCAGGCCGCCGCGGCGCGGCGCGGCCGCTCTCGCGTCACAGCGTGGAAGCGGTGCGATTGCTTGGGCAAATGATCCGGACCGCGCGGATTGAGCGGAAGCTAACGCGCGACGACTTGGCCGCGCGCATCGGCGCCTCACGAGATTTGGTCTATCGTTTGGAGCGTGGCGACCCGCGCGTCAGTCTTGGCGTCAGCTTTGAAGCCGCGACTGTGGTGGGCGTTCCGCTTTTTACGCCAGAACCGTCGCGTCTAGCCGCCGAGCGCGCGCGCGTCGATGAAAAGCTAAGCCTGCTCCCGAAGACTGTGCGGAAGCCCCGCACCGAGCCGCACGATGACTTCTGAGCGCGCGCCCGACGAATGTTATGTTTGGATCTGGCTGGCGGATGCGGTCGCCCCTGTGGTCGCCGGACGGCTCGCGCGGACCGGTGACCAACTCATCTTCAATTACGGGCGCTCCTATCTCGCGCGGGCGGACGCGGCCGCCATTTATGATCGCGAACTGCCTTTGGAGGCGGGCGCCCTGCCCCTCTTGCCCGGGCTCACAATGCCGGGCTGCCTCAGGGATGGGTCACCTGACGCCTGGGGGCGGCGGGTCATCATCAACCGGAAACTCGGCCTGAAGGCGGACGCAGCCAGCGCGGTCGAGCTCGATGAACTGACCTATTTACTGGAGTCTGGCTCTGACCGCGTTGGCGCCCTCGACTTTCAGTCCTCGCCAACCTTGTACGTCGCGCGCCAATCACAGGGCGCCTCACTCGAGGCCTTGATGCGCGCGGCAAGCGACGTTGAGCAAGGCGCGCCGCTCGATCCGGCTTTGGCGGCGGCGTTACAGAACGGCACGTCGCTCGGGGGCGCGCGGCCGAAAGTGATGATCACGGATGGGCCGAAAAAATACATCGCGAAGTTTTCCGCGAGCAATGACCTCTATGATGTCGTGAAAGCGGAATTCATTGCGATGCGCTTGGCCGCCGCTTGCGGCCTTGCCGTGGCGCCGGTCACCCTTACAAAGGCGCTTGGGAAAGACGTGTTGTTGATTGAGCGCTTCGACCGCGTAGCTGACGCGGACGGGAGTTGGCGCCGCCGCGCCATTGTCTCGGCGCTCACGCTGCACGAACTCGATGAACTCATGGCGCGCCATGCGAGTTATGAGATTCTCGCGGAAATCGTGCGTCAGCGGTTTGATGCGCCGCGGGCAACGCTCCGCGAGCTTTTTGGTCGTCTCGTCTTCAACATTTTGTGCGGTAACACGGATGATCACGCGCGAAATCATGCCGCCTTCTGGGATGGCCGTCAGCCTGCCCTGACCCCCGCTTACGACATCTGCCCGCAGGCGCGGACCGGCCGTGAGGCCTCACAAGCCATGCTGATCAAAGACGGCGCGCGGGACAGCCGTCTTGCGCTGTGCCTTGAAGCCGCGGCCGCGTTTCTCCTCAGCGAACAGGAAGCGCGTGCGATCATCACGCATCAGGTCGATATCATTCGCGCGCAGTTTGACGCCGTTTGCGACCTCGCAGGCCTCAACGCGGTTGATCGGGCGCTTTTGCGCGGCCGTCAGTTTCTGAACCCCTTTGCGTTCGAAGGGCTCGCCGGGTCTGAATCTTTCACGGAGGCCTGATGACGAATGACCCAGTGATGTTTGCCTAAAGCGTAAAGCGGACTTCTGTAATGGGCCCTGGGCTGTCAATCCTTTGTTTCCTTCCGCCCTGATCCGACCCGCCGAGGTCTTGCTTCTGTCCGCAGTCGGCGCTTGGCCGCTGCATGATGGGATCTGATGAGGATCGACCGGCCAATCTAATGATGCGCAGTCGCCGAGGCGCTGCTCCCGGAAGTTCGGCCTGATCGCTCCATCGTCCCGGCGGGGGACCCCCGTTGGAAGGGACGCAAGGATTGGCCCCTTCAAACGCTTCTGCTTTGCCCGTTCTCCTTGGTGTTTTGTCCCTACGCCGCCGCCGCCAGCGGCAGACCGTGCAGCGAGAAGGCTTTCCCGGTTTTCAGCATCTGGTGCATGACGACAGCGAGCTTGCGCGCGAGCGCCACCTTCGCCTTCTTCATGCCGGCGCGCTTGGCCACGCCCTGCGCCCAGCTCTTCAACGCCGAGCCTTTGACGGACCGGGTGAGGATCACATTGGCCGCCTCATAGAGCGCCACCCTGGCGCCATGGTCGCCGACCTTCGAGATCCTGCCTGTCACGTCGGTTTCGCCAGACTGGTGCTTCCTCGGCGTCAGACCGAAATGCGCCCCGACCATGTGCGAGGAGCTGAAGCGATCGGGATCAACGGCGGCGACGAAGGCCAACGCTGTCAGAGCGCCAACGCCGGGCGTCGTCATCAGCAGCCGGACCCGCTCGTCGCGACGCGATTGCTTCAAGATTTGGCTTTCAAGCCCCTTGTCCTCTTTGATCAGGGCGTCGCGGGCTTTGAGCATCGCTTCGGCAATGGCTTCCAGCGTCGCCTGGCCTTTCGCGAGCTCACGAACCCGCCCGGCGAAGGTTCTGGGCGTGGTCGACCCAACCTTCAGGCCGAAACCACGCAGCACGCCGCGCAAGCTCATCTCAAGATCAAGACGCTTGCTCAACAAGAGCTTACGGGCTGTCAGCAGGGCTCGAGCCTCCTGGGCCGCCAGCGATTTGCAGTGAACTGCGCGGAACCACCCCATCCGCATCAGATGCGCGATGCCCAGCGCATCCTTGCGGTCGGTCTTGATGGTCATGG
>JBILVS010000232.1:0-3304 GCA_044370335.1 Caulobacterales bacterium | reverse complement strand
CTTCAATCGGCAGACCGAACAGGCGGGCGATCTTGAAGGCCAGAGGCAAGGAAGGATCGTATTTGCCGGTTTCGAGGGCATTGATGGTCTGCCGCGAGACGTCAAGCGCTTCGGCTAGATCCGCCTGGCTCCAATCGCGCTCCGCCCGCAGCACTTTGAGGCGGTTTCTCATGCGGCCTTCTCCGCAACGGCGCCCGCGCCGACCTTGCTCTGAACAACGATCGCAAGCACCGTTTGGATCAGAAGCAGCGCCACCAACAGCGGATAGGCCTCGAGCGGCGGCAACCACCCCAATCCCTCCAGGATCACCCAGCCGAACAGGAAGGGCGTCACAAGGACCGCCGACCAGGCATAGGCGTCCATCACCATCCGGCGTTGCAATTCATCGAACGAGACCCACAACCGCGCTGAGCTCCAGGTGAAGAAGGCCGCGCCGACAAGCGCCAGCACCGCAATTCCGCCTTGCGCCGCCGGCGAAGGGTCCACCGCCGATTGCGACAGCACCGCCGCCATGAACACCGCGCCCTGCCCAATCATGCCGAGAGCCGCCCAGGCATACTGGCCGCGGTCCCTCCGCCGCACATCCACCCATTCCTGCGCCGGCGCGGGCTCTTCCACCGCCAAGGCCTGAAAGGCGTTCGAGCCGAACGACGCGACCCCTAGGGCAAGCAGGCCGTAAACGATGGACACCACCGCCGCCGTCCAGGCGATCACATCAACAAGCGTCGCCCCCCGCAGCGGACCGACCCAAGCCAACACAACGTCTGCCCGCGCGAAGGCGTCCAGACAGAACGACAGGATCGCGCCGCAAACTGCGCCGAGGCCCGCTAGCGCCGCCATCCGCCATCCCTTGGACAGCCGCTGCAGCACAACCGGTCCAAGCCCGGTTGCAAGCGCCGCCGCCAAAATAGGCGCCGCATGCGCCACAGCCGGCGCCGCCGCATCGCTGACGCCGAGGGCCGCAAGCCACTCTTGGCCCTGATCCGCAGGACGGCTCAGCGCCGAGATCAAGCCGAAACCGGCCGCCCAGAACGCGGCGATCTTGACCCGCCGCAGGGAAAACGAAGTCTGGGTCATGTCAAACTCCACTGGAGAGACGTGAAAGGGTCAAGGGCCATGGCCGGGCGGGCTCAGGCCTGCGGATCGGACGCCGCGCGCCGCGCGAACAAACGGCTCAGCAAGGAGCCGCGCTTGGCGAAGAACGAGAGACCCAAAGCCGCCCCGCCCGCCCAGAACATCGCTTCCGCCGCCAGCCCGAAGCCCACGGTCAAACTGATGCCCAAGGCCTTCGCGATCATGTCCTGCGCTACGGCGACGCCGAACCCGACAGCGATCAAAAGGCAGACGAGGCTTCCCGCCCACAAAGCGACGCCGATCCAGCGGGTCCGGTTCATCGGGATGTTCATGTCTAGCTCCCACGACTAAGTGACAAACGTCCTTTACCCACCCTCCCGACATTATGTCAAGCATGTACGACAAAAAGTTTTGCGTCCTTGTCGGATAGACAAGGACGGATGAATTGGCGCCAGTGTGAAAAGCTGTCAGCCCCAGGGCTTGAACTGCTTCGCGAGCTTCAACCCTTGCCCCTGATAGTTCGAGCCGCTCTCGCCATAGAGCAACGCCGCGGGCTCGCTCAGCGGCTCAAACACCAGCCGCCCCACGGGCTGGCGATTCTCAACAATGAAAGGCACGTCCCGCGACCGAACCTCAAGCACAGCCTTCCCGCTTTGCGGCGCGACCCCAAAGCCCGGATCGAAGAACCCTGCATAATGGGCGCGAAACTCTCCAAGCTCGGGACGGATCGGCGCCATTTCGGCCGCCTCTCTTGGCGGAATGACGACGTCTTCGTGGCTGGCGAAGATGTAGAATTCGCCGGGATCAAGAACGAGGCGACCATCCCGAGCGTAAAGCGGCTCCCAGAAATCTTTCGGGTCATAGGCGCCGACGCGGTCGAGATCGATCACCCCCGCGTGGCGCTTGGCGCGGTAGCCCGCGATCCCATCCGAGGAAAACCCAATCCGGAACAGCTCTTCCCGCAGCGTCTGCGGCGGCCCCCGCCGAAGCCGCAACTGCGACAGCCGCGCGCCCTCCTTCGCCAGAATCGAGAACGTGCATGGGCTGATCTCCGCAAACAGCGGCCCCCGATAGGCCGCGGGCGCGAGATCAAAGGCGTCCGCCCCATCCACGATCATTCGCGTGAACACGTCGAGCCGACCGGTCGAGCTTTTCGGGTTCGCCGCGCCATGAATGTCAGCAGGCAGCGTCAGGCTCTCCATCAACGGCGCCACATAGACGCAGCCCTTCTCGAGCACCGCGCCCTGGGTCAGGTCGATGCGATGCATGACGAGGCCGTCGTCGAGCCAGTCCTGCACCCGCGCCGCCCCCGGCAGAAAGCTCGCCCGGACCCGGTAGGCGACCTTGCCGAGCCTCAAATCCAGGCTCGCAGGCTGGATCTGGTTGGGGCTCAACGCCGCGCCGGGGATGATCCAGCCGGCCCCGATCGCCCGGGCCAGGGCACGGTCGGATAGGACGCCGGGGGTTGAGTCGGCTGCGGTCATGGGCAAGTGCTGGCGCGGGACGGCCGAGATGTCCAGCTTGCGCAAACCGCCCGCTTGCGATACTCCCACCCGTGCGCCGATTTGAGCTCAGCTTGCGGGCGCGGAATAAATGCAGCTAAAGCGGCGCGAGTGGCGAAGGCCCTGGACCAGATCCGGGCGCGATCAAAGCCCAAGCTCCCTTCATGCCTGCGGTTATTTCGCGCCCCCTCGCGCCAGGGCTCGGATCGGCGGATCGTTGGAGCTTTGTCCGATGCCGTCGCACGAACCGCCTGATCTGAACCCCACCCATGACATCGCCTTTCTGAGCCATGCCGTGTTTGACGCCATGGCCGCCTTCGGCGCCGCCGTCCGCGACCAGAACGGGGCGCTGTTGAGCCTCTCGGTGTCCCAAACCCCCGGTGGCCACCATGTCAGGGCGCGGCTGGCGGACATGGCGCCGGAAGACGCCCGTCGCCTGACCGACGCCTTGGCCCGGCGCGGCGATGTCGCCTTCGCTGCAGTGGAACATGTGATCTGGAGGCGCGGCCAATGACCAAACGTCGCCCTCAGACCGACGCCATCCGCGCCGGCCTTAACCGCAGCGGCTTCAAAGAAACGGCGGAGGCGCTCTATCTCACGTCAGGCTTTGTCTATGACAGCGCCGAGGAGGCCGACGCCCGCTTCGCCGGGACTGCGCCCGGCTATCTCTATGGCCGCTACGCCAACCCCACGATCACAATGTTCGAAGAGCGCCTTTCCGCCTTGGA
>JBILVS010000089.1:0-11798 GCA_044370335.1 Caulobacterales bacterium | reverse complement strand
CGCCAGATGACGGTGTTACCTGGCGGTGGGTCGCTTGAGCGGGCAAGATAGCCGCCAAGCCGTGCAAGTTTGGTAAGGTAGTAGGAGAGCGTTCCGGGGCGGCATCGTCGATTACCGGCGTCGACGACGAGCTGATCGAGCAGACTGATTTCTGAAGCTGTCAGCGCTGTGGTTGGGGCGGCGTCGGGCGCTGCGCGGTTCAACATCGTGAGCCAGAATACGCGCCAGCTGATGATACAGTAGACGGCCATGAGATTTGCCAGTCGATCGGCAGTGCGCAGCTTCGAGTCTTCGGCCTTGCAGCCTGATTTCAGGATCTTGTGGAAGACCTCGATCTTCCAACGCAGAGCGTACCAATCGATCTTTTCAATCACTTCAGCGCGCGTGCGCGCCGACAGATCGGTCATCAGCTTCCAGTCGATCGGCTTACGCCCTCTAGGCGCATCACGTTCGGTGGCGTGGATGACGGTCAGGTCGAGGGCTGGGTAACGCTTCTGCTTCCCGATCGGCGGCTGAACGTGGATCCTTTTGCATTTGAGCTCGAGTGTCACGGCGGTCATCTCGCCGTTCTGGTCACGCACTTGCACTCGATGCAGGCCCTTTATAGCAATCTCCTCCATCTCGCTCGAGATCGTATGAGCGCCATCGCCAGCGAGCCGATCGGTCTGCATCCGAACGATGAAATGTGTACCGAGCTCCTGAGTTAAACAATAGAGCTCAAAGATATCGCTTTCTCGATCGCCAACGTGAATGCAGCGCGAAGGATCACCGAGCAGGTCGATCGATTGGCGGAGATTGTCCAACCAGCGCACACTTTCCTTCTGTTCGATAGGAACGCGCGTCGGATTGATCTTTTTCTTGAGCGCCGCCGCGCCCTTGAATTTCTTGCGCGTCCAGAATTTCACCGCCGCCAGACCTAATGGCAAACCGTCGGTCGTCACCGCAAGACTTGAATGCATCAGAATGCCGCAAAGCGTGTGAGAGCGTGGTCTGCCCTTCTTGTCCTTTCCTGTGTTGACGCTCTTCGTCATCCCGACAAGTTCCGGGCGGGCGCGTTCATACGAAAACTCGGTGGTATCCTGGAGCAGCAGCACCGTGCCTTCAGCGGCCTCGAAGCGCTCTCGCGTCGCACCAAAATGCCCGCTCAGAATATCGCCTTCATGCACACGTTCATTCGAAAAGAAACGATAGGCCGCCTTGGTGTTCGCCCAGTCCTGGCAGGCTAGCGGAATGCTCTCGCCCATGCCGCCTCCCAGCTGAATCAAAAGCTCGCGGAAGCGCTTACCCAGTCGGGCATCCTTGAAAACGCCTTCGTCGACCTCGCGGTCGGTCCAGTGTGCCGGGGCACGATCGTCAGGGGATTTTACGCTCGCCGATGTCATGAAGCACCCCGCCTAAACGAATCAGGTGCTCACGAAAGAATCACAAGTGATTCTATCGATTCAAGAATTGGGTGATCAGCTCGGCCCGCGGTTCTGGCAACTTATGGGTAATTGAAAGCTTGACAGGACGCTTACCCAGAAAAAGAGGGAGCCACTTATATGAATGATTCCGGATGTTCAAGTATTGCACAGCCATCCATCTGTTAAGTGCATGGGCGCTTTCCATCCGCCTTTAGTTCTGCCCCCCCGACATAAAGGGGCCCACTCGAAACAGCCCCTTTACACTTTGCACACCTCAAGGCCCCACTTATACCGTCGCCGCCACTACAGGACGGCGATACAGTCGACCTCAACAGAGATCCCAGCAAGGAGAGCGCAAATGATCGTGGTCCGCGCGGGGAAAGGCTCCCGCACATAATCCTGATAGATCGCATTAAAGGCCGCAAAGTCTTCTTTGCGAGCCAGATAGACCCCCACGCGCACCACGTGCGACCAGTCCGCGCCGGCGCCTCGCAGCACGCGGCCCACATTGTCGAGGGTCAGGCGCACCTCCTCCTCGAAATTGCCCAGGCGAAAGCCTTTCGTCTCCGGATCCTGCGGACCTTGGCCGGATACGAAGAGCATGCGCCCCGTGGCTACAATCCCATGGGAGAAAGGCCCAATGACCGCAGGCGCATCAGCAGGATCGATCTTATGGCGCATCATTTCCTCATTTGACGGATAGGAAAATTATGGCGATATAGGAAACATTCTACCGACATGAGGCGAGGTTGGCAAATGCACGCGCAGGCCGCAAATGGGCCGCCGGCCCGGACTGGCGACGACGTGGAAAGCCTCGACAGACAGTCGCTGCTCCATCCGTTTACCCGGGTGAGCGACTACGCCGCCGGCGACACGCCCGCCCCGTTCATTGTTGCCCGGGCTGAAGGCGTCAACGTCTTTGATCAAGCCGGCAAAGGCTACATCGACGGCTTCTCCGCCCTGTACTGCGTCAATGCCGGCTATGGTCAGCGGCGCATCATCGACGCGATGCACGCCCAAGCGGAGGCGATGCCCTACTTCCATATCTTCGCCGGCGCGACCCATGAACCCGCCGTGCGCTTGGCCGACAAACTGCTTCAACTCGCCGGCCCCGATATGAAGCGGGTGTTCTTCGGCACCTCAGGGTCGGACGCCAACGAAACGCAGGTCAAGCTGGTCTGGTATACCAACAACGTTCGGGGAAAGCCGAACAAGAAAAAGATCATTGCCCGACGCCGCGGTTATCATGGGGGCACGATCGTTACAGCTAGTCTCACCGGCCTGCCGATCTATCACCAAGGCTTTGATCTGGTCTCAAGTTTCGTTCGCCATACGCTCGCCCCGGACTCGTTCTGGGGAGGCGGCGACGACGCGGCTCTGGTGCAGCGCTGCGTGGACGATCTGGAGCGCCTCATTCTCGAAGAAGGGCCTGATACTGTCGGAGGATTTATCGCCGAGCCCATGATCGGGGCGGGCGGCGCTGTTCCTCCTCCGCCAGGCTATTGGCCGGCCATTCAGGAGGTTCTCGCCCGCTACGATGTGCTGCTGATCCTCGATGAGGTCGTCACAGGGTTTGGCCGTGTTGGCGAAATGATGGGGTCCACGGTTTGGGGCATCAAGCCAGACCTTGTTACCCTCGCCAAAGGACTGACGAGCGGATATGCGCCCCTGTCAGCGGTGTTGGTCGGGGAGAAGGTTTGGCAAGCCTTGCAGGCCGGCACCCAGGTGCACGGTATGTTTGGCCACGGCTTCACCTATACCGCGCACCCCTTGGGCGCGGCGGCGGCTTTGGCCAACATCGCGGTGATTGAAGACAATCAGTTGTGCGCCAATGCCAGAACAGTCGGCGCCTATCTGTTTTCATCCCTGAAGCAGCGCTTTGAAGGGCGGCCTTTGGTCGGCCAGGTCCGCGGGGTGGGATTGTTTGGCGCCGTTGAGTTCGTGGCCGAAGGGGAGCCGCTGCGACACCTGTCCCCCGAGCTCAAATTCGCCGCCCGGATGACAACTTTGGCCCGGGGCCAAGGCCTGTTGGTGCGCACGATGCCCTATGGAGACATTGTTGGCCTCGCCCCGCCTTTAATCCTCACCCGTGCTGAGGCGGACGCGATCGTCGACCGGCTGGAGCGCGCCTATGAAGCAGCCCTGGCCGAACTCACCCCGTCGCAACGCCGGGGTGAACCCGCATGACCCGCTTTGTCACCCTCGACGTGTTCACCGACCGGCGGTTTGGAGGCAACCCTCTTGCGGTCTTTCCTGAGGCGGACGGCTTGAGCAGCGAAGAGATGCAGGCTCTCGCCCGCGAGTTCAACATGAGTGAAGTAGCGTTCGTGCAGACGCCGGAAGACTCCGCCAACACCGCCCGGGTCCGTATCTTCACTCCCGAAATGGAGATTGGTTTCGCCGGTCATCCCAATGTCGGCGTTGGCTGGCTGCTTGCGCAGGAAGGGCGCGATCGCAACGGCATCCTTCGCTTCGAAGAGGCCGCAGGTCTGGTGGAAGTGGAGGTCGAGCGGCGCGGCGGGGAGGTCGTATCGTGCCTTGTCGCTGCTCCGCAGGCTCTGTCGGAAGGCCAAACCCCAACCCACGACGAGATCGCTGCGTGCGCCAGCTTGCCTGTCGCCGACATTGGCGCGGCCGCGCTGGCCTCGGTCGCCCTGAACACGGTCTGCGCGCAGGTGTCCGCTTCTGCCCTGGCCCGCGCCAAATGCGATCCGGTCGCGTTCCTACGCCTCGCCGAGCGTCGTCCTGACCTGGCCAAAATCTGCCTGCTGTTCCTGTACTGTCGCGACGGCGATTCCGTCCGTTCTCGGATGTTCGCGCCGCTTTCCGGCTCGATTGAGGATCCCGCCACCGGCAGCGCGGCCGCGGCATTGACGGCTTATCTTCTTAAGCAAAGCGACAATGCCCAGCTCACGTTATCCTTTCTGCAGGGTGTGGAGATGGGCAGGCCAAGCCGTTTCAAGGCGACGGCGAAAAGGATCGATGGGGACATCAAGGCCTGGGTCGGCGGCGGATGCGTGCCTATCCTCAAGGGCGAATTGCTTTAGCCCTATCCCGCCCGAATAACCTGCAAGGCGGGCGGCCCAGACGACTCCACCGCTGCAGACCCGTTTCGGAGCTCCGGCGCCCAATCCGCAGTCGTCATCACGGAAAGCATGCGACAAGGCCCCTCTGCCGCCGCCACATAGCCGTGAGCCATCCCGCTGTCGAAATAGATGGAATCCCCCTCCTGCAGCAGCGTCGGCGCATAGAACTCAGTGTGCAGTTCGATCGCGCCGCTCAGGACGAGAACAAACTCCTCTCCGGCGTGCCTCAGCAGTTCACCATACTCCTTCAACGACCGCGCCTTCACCTCGGCGATGATCGGGACCAGTTGCTTGTTGAGCAAGTCGGCAGCCGGATAAAGCTGGAGCGAGTTGGCCGTTTCGATAATCCGACCGTCTCCCTTCCTGGCAATGCTGCGTCGCCCCGAGGGAGCAAATTCAGTCACGGTCCCGCTTTTGCTCTGCGGGGGCGAAGCAAACAGAACGCCGATGTCGATGCCAAGGCCTGTCGCGATGCGCACCATCTTGTCATAGGACAGCGACATCTTTCCGTTCTCCACCTTGGATAAGGTGGAGACGGTAAGGCCCGTCAGCCGGCTCACGTCCGCCAGGGTCCAGCCCTTTGCAAGGCGCAGCGAGCGAAGTGTAGCCCCTGGATTTCGGGCGGCTGGGTCGGTTTTCAGATTTTCCATATCCGCAAAAGTAGCGTAGCCCGTTTCTTTAGACAACAGGAGCCGTCGTCACGCCCAAACACCTGGGGGGTATGGCGCGGCCCGATCGCCTGTGAAGCGAAAACCGGGAATGCGGTCCTGGCGAAGCAGCAACGGCCCATCCAGGTCAACCCAGTCCGCAAAACCCGCCAGAAGGCTGGCCGGAGCCATCGCGAGCGAAGTGCCCAACATGTTGGAAACCATAATGCGAAGGCCGCGCGCTCTGGCCGCCTGGACGACCGCGATCGCCTCCGTAAGGCCGCCCGTTTTGTCGAGCTTCACGCAGACAGCGCTGTAGCCGGCGGCAAGTTCGGCCAAATCCGCCAGACCGCCACACGCCTCGTCTGCGCAGATCGGGATTGGTGAATCCGCCGCCTCGAAGGGGACATCAAAAGGCAAGGGCTGTTCGATCAGCTCCACGCCCAGCCTCGCCAATTCAGGCGCATAAAGCTGAAGCTCCCCCCGGCTCCAGCCGCCGTTGACGTCGACGACCAGCCGGGCGTCCGGGCGCTCCTTGCGCACCGCCGCGACGCAATCAACGGGATGAGCGTTGGACAGCTTAAGCTTGAGGCCTTCGAAGCGATCCAAGGCTCGCGCCGCAGCGGCCATATCGTCTGGGGCCCCCAGCGAAATTGTCGTCACCGTTTGGAACCCCGCGTTCTCAAGAGCGGCGAGGGACGCCACCGTCGCCCCCGTGCGCTTGGCCTCAAGCTCCCAAAGCGCGCAATCGAGCGCGTTTCGCGCCCCGCAAGGCCCAAGCAAGCTCTGCAGGCCGTCGCGCCCGGCCCCCGCCTCCAAGGCAGGCCGTACTCTTTCAATCGCCTCCTGCATCGATAACAGGGTCTCGCCTTTGTACTCGACCGGACAGGCTTCTCCACGCCCGACCACCCCTGCCTCTTTAATCTCCGCGACGAGGACTTCGGTGGTCAGATAGGTCGCTCCCGCGATCACAAACGGCGCGGCCAAGGGCAGCGTGTCCACCTTGACGGAAAGGCGCCGCATTAAGCTGTCAGCTGCGCGATGAGAGGCTTTGTCCCGGTCACAGCCGGATCCACACAGGGCAAGCCCAAGCGCTCTTCGACCGCGGCCAGGGCCCCTGCCCTGGCTTCGGGGGTGAGTTGAGATGTGTTGAGGCTGACGCCGATACAGCGAATGTCCGGGTTGAGACGGCGCCCGTTCGCAATGTGCAGGTCTATGCAGGCTTGAAGGTCCGGCGTGGGGAACGCTTCATAACCCAGGACCTGATCGCGTTTCGCCTCATGGCAGACGACAAAAGCGTCCGGCTGGCTGCCGTGCAGAAGACCAAGGCTGACCGCGGCGTAGGCTGGATGAAACAGCGACCCCTGCCCTTCGATGACATCCCAATGATCAGCCTCATTGTCGGGCGACAAAAGCTCGACAGCGCCCGCCAAAAAGTCAGCGACTATGGCGTCGATCGCAAGGCCCCCGCCGCTGATCAAAACCCCCGTTTGCCCCGTCGCCCGGAAGGTCGCCTTCATCCCCATCGCCCGCATGTCACGCTCAAGAGCAAGAGCTGTAAACTTCTTGCCCACAGCGCAATCGGTGCCCACCGTCAGGATACGCTTTCCGCTGCGCCGGACCCCGCTCGCAACCGGCGGTGAAAAGCCGGGCGGCAAGGACCGGACATCAAACAGCCGAACGCCTTTGGCGGCGGCGCGCTCCACCAAGTGCGGCCGGCTGTGCAGCCGGTCATGCAGGCCGGACGCGACATTGAGGCCCGCCTCGATCGCCTCCGCGATGGCGGCTTCCCAATTCGGGGGCAGTTTCCCGCCAAAGGAAGCGCCGCCGACAACCATGGTGGCCGCTCCGGCGGCCGCCGCAGTGTGCGGGTCAAAGTCCCTCAAGCCCAGATCGCAGCCGCCGTCGAAGCGGTATTGGCCCATGCACCAGTCTGGGCGCCATTCGAGGATCCCCACCCCGGTTTTCACGTCGAGCGGTTCGGGATTGTCGCCGATGAAAATGAGATAAGGACGCGGGATTTCGAGCATATGCATGGCGGACCTCATCCGGTAACTGCAACGCCTGCCCGTGGTGGGCTGACAGCCGCGGCCTCAGCGGCGATGGCTTGACCGGCGAGATGGCCGAAGACCAGCGCCGGCCCGAGCGTGATCCCCGCGCCGGGATAAGCCCCGCCCATGAAGCTGGCCGCGTCGTTGCCCACGACGAAAAGGCCGGGAATCGGGCCGCCATCGTCCCGCAGGGCGCGGCCTTCGGCATCGGTGCGCAGGCCGACAAACGAGCCGATGTCTCCGGGATAAAGCTTGATGGCGTAGAACGGCGCCCGTTTCAGCGGAGCCACGCATGGGTTGGGATTTTGACCCGCGCTGCCATTGAAGCGCTCATAGACGTCGACGCCTTTGTCAAAGGCGGGGTCTTCCCCGTGTTCGGCGTGAAGGTTGAAGGCTTCCACCGTTTGCTCAAGCCCTGCCGGGTCAATGCCGCACTGGCCAGCGAGATCGCGCAGGCTTTCGCCTCGCTTGATGTAGCCGGAACGAACGTGGGGAGCGAGGCTGCCGGGCGCCGGCGGAGCCATCCCCAAGCCATAGCGCTTGATCGCCTCGGCATCGCAAATGAGGTGGCAGCTGATCTCCCCATCCTCGGCGCAGGCCGCGATCATGGCGGGGACAAAGTCGTGATATGACTTGGCCTCGCTGACAAAGCGCCGGCCCCTGCGATCCACCGCGATATAGCCCGCTTTGCCGCGATCAAAGAAGTGCGGAAACGGAACGAGCCCTTGCTTCATGGGAACAAGCGACACCGGCGTCCAGGCAGCCGGTTGCCGACCGACTTCGGCGACGGCCGCGCCCACTGCCCCCGCCGCCACAAGGCCGTCGCCGGTGTTCTCTGCAGGCGCCAAGGTGTGGTGTGTTCGACCCTGAGCAACATGCTCATAGAACCGGGCGCGCAATGACGCGCTGCCGGGAAAGCCGCCACTGGCCAGAACAACCGCGACTTTCGCCGTCACGCTGCGCCCGGCGATAATGGCTCCTGTCACGCGGCCGGCTTCGTCCGTTGTCAGCCTTTCACAAGGGGCGTTCAGATGAAGTGTCACGCCGATGCTGAAGGCGCTGTGCGCCAACATGGCGATGAGCGCGCTGCCGTTGGAGAGGCGCGTGCCACGGGAATAGCTCAACCGATCCGCGCAATAACGGGCAAACAGGCGCCCCACATGAACAAATGACGTCCACGACCGCTGCATGCCGTAGAAGTGGATCAGGTCTTCCCGGCCAACGATCATACCGCCAAGGATCATGGTCGAAGCCAAAGGCAGCCGAAGCCGTGGGAAATGCGCCCCCAGGGTGCGGCCGTCAAACGCCACAGGGCCCAGCGATCGACCGCCGGCGCTTCCGCCCGGTTGGTTCGGGTGATAGTCGGGCCACGCAGGGGCCAGGGCGTAGCGAAGGGCCGTGTGGTCTTCAAACCAGGCGAGAATGTCGGCCGCGCGCCGGGCGTAAACCTCGGCTTTGGCGCGATCGAGGGCGTTGCCGCCCTCTGCCGCGAGATAAGCGAGCACATCGGCCGGGTTATCAGCTTTGCCCGCCGCCACGGCTTGGCGGCTCCCCGGGACCCAGATGACGCCGGCGGAAGACACGGTGGTGCCGCCGAACTGGGCCGCCTTGTCCACCATCATCACGTCTAGGCCGAGGCCCCGCGCCGTCAGCGCTGTAGCGAACCCCGATGCCCCAGACCCAATGACGAGCACGTCGCACACAGCGGCTTCCGGCGGTGGGGCGTCGGAGACGGCGTCTTCGGGCGGCGTTTTCATTGACACACTAGAAAATCTTTTCCATTCTTTTGTCAAATTGGAAAATTGGGGTCATGATGCCGTCTGTCCCAGCGGGCTATTGCCACGCCTTCAGTCCCCTACCGGGCGACAGAGTGGCGCTGATGGCGGCCGGCGACGGGCCAACTGTATGCCAGCTTGAGCGTTTGGCTGGCCTGCAAGGCGCGCCAACACCGACAGCCTATGTCGCTTCCGCGGTCGGCTCCGCGGTCATGTTAGACCTGCAGCCGAGGGACGTGCCCGCCGGGTCCTTTGCTGAGTGCGCGCAAGGACCGGAAGCCCTGTTGGGCAGCGCGTGGTTATGGCGTCTGCGCCTTTGGCCTGGACTGACGGATCGAGGCGATATCCTCGTGTGGGGGGACAAGGTTCGCTTGAGCCTGTCGGACGGGGCTCTTGTGTTCAGCGCCGCAGGCATGACAGTCCGCGCGCCGCTGCAGGCCCGGGAATGGACCGAGGTGTCCGCGTCCGTTGAAAGTGATGGGCTTGTGCACTTGCGGCTTGTGCCGGTCGGCGCAGGCGCCGCCTATCGCGCGGCATCCAATTTCAGCGCCCAAGGGACGTCCGCGCCGATCAAAGGCCCTCTCCGCTTCGGCCTGGGCTACAGCGGCAAAATCAGCGGCCCGGCGTTCACGCTGGATGGCGTGCTTGCCGCGCAATGGGACTTCAGCGGTGCGATGACGACCCAGACCGTGCCGGGCATGGGGCCGCAAGGTCACGCCCTCACCTTGGTCAATGCGCCCAAACGCGCCGTGACGGGTCCGGCCTGGACGGGAGAAGCGCATGACTGGCGCCAAGCGCCGGCCCACTATGACGCCATCCACTTCCATGACGACGACATCGCCGACTGCGCTTGGCCCAGCGTTAATGACATCGCTTTGCCGGAAGACCTTTCTTCTGGCGTTTATGCCCTTGCGTTGACCCATGCCTCAGGCGGTCCAACCCACCGCATTCCCTTATTTGTCCGTCCTCGGACGACGCCGCGAATTGTCTTTCTGGCCTCGACGTTGTCTTACCTTGCCTACGCCAACAGTCTTTGGGCCTCCCCAAGCGCCCCAGCCCTTGAGGCCGCCTACCCGGACGTCGTCGGCCGGATGCGCCGTTTCGGATTATCCACCTATAGCCGTCATCGTGACGGCTCCGGCATTGGGCTGGTATCCACGCGCCGTCCCACGCTCAACCTCACCCCCGGCTTCCTCGGCGAGGCGGCCGGCGGTCAATCGCTGCTGAATGACGATCTGCGCATTTTGGCCTGGCTCGAGCGGATCGGCGAGCCCTACGGCGTCCTCACCGATCACGATCTGCACCGCGAAGGCGTGCAAGCCCTCAAGGGCTGCGCGGTTTTGATCACCGGCGCGCATCCCGAGTATCAATGTCGCGAGACCCTAGACGCCATCGAAGCGTTTCAAGGGCGCGGCGGCCGTTTGCTCTATCTGGGCGGCAATGGTTTTTACTGGCGCGTCTCGATCTTGCCGGATGCGCCCCATGTGATGGAAGTTCGTCGCGCCGAAGGCGGCATCCGGATGTGGGCGGAACCACCGGGTGAGTATCATCACCAGTCGGACGGCGGCTTAGGCGGATTGTGGCGTCGTCTGGGGCGGCCGCCAAACCGACTTGTCGGCGTCGGATACTCCGCCCAGGGAGACGAAGCGCCAACGCAGCCTTACAGGCGGATGCCGGCCGGAGAAGACCCTCGCGCGAGCTTCCTTTTTGAGGGCGTCGACAGCGCCGTGTTCGGCCGATCCAACGGAATTGCTGCGGCCGCCGGTTATGAGTTGGACCGGGCGGACCCAAGCCTGGGCACGCCAGCCCACGCCCTTGTCGTGGCGCGCTCAGAGCCCTTCAGCGACGGGCTCTATCCTGTCAACGAAGAGCGACTGACGCACACCGTGATCGACGCCGCCGACCCGCTTCGGGCCGATCTGACCTTCTTTGAGACCCCCTCCGGGGGCGCGACGCTTTCCGTTGGATCGGTGTTTTTTCCCTTGTCTTTGGAAGAAGAGCACGGCGCCGGACGGCTGGCGCGGAATGCTCTTGAGAGATTTCTCGACCCGACCCCGTTCGCGATACCTGCCGAAGAGGACCCCTCATGATCCGCATCGACCCGCGCCTTGCGGAGGCAAGCCCGGCCTTCGTAGCCGTCCGCCGCGATCTGCATGCCCATCCCGAGCTCGGGTTTGACGTGCACCGCACCGCCGACCGGGTTGAAAAGCTCCTTAAGGGCTGGGGTATTGAAACCCATGCTGGGGTAGGCGGCTCCGGGGTGGTCGGGGTGATCCGCAAGGGCTCCGCCAGCCGCGCCATCGGCCTGCGGGCGGACATGGATGCTTTGCCCATCCAAGAGGACAACAGCTTCGACCACGCGAGCCGCACGGCCGGCCAAATGCACGCCTGCGGACATGATGGACACACCGCGATGCTTCTGGCGGCAGCGCAGCATTTGGCCCACTTCGGAGAGTTTGACGGGACGGCGTATCTCGTCTTTCAGCCGGCGGAAGAGCGCGGAACAGGGGCCTTGCGGATGATCGAGGACGGCCTCTTCGAACGCTTTCCCATGGAGGCCATTTTCGGCGCCCACAACTGGCCTAATCTGCCCGTCGGCGCCTTTGCGGTTGCGCCGGGCCCCATGATGGCCTCCTGCAACGAGTTCATCATCACGATTGAGGGCAAAGGCGCGCACGCCGCGATGCCGGACCTGGCGGTCGACCCCATCCCCCCGGCCTGCGAAATCGCGCTGGCGTTGCAGACCATCGTCGCTCGCAACCTTCCGCCTTCGGAAGCCGCCGTTGTGTCGGTTACGGTCCTAAACGCGGGCGAACCGCTGCACGTGATCCCCAAT
>JBILVS010000231.1:0-3321 GCA_044370335.1 Caulobacterales bacterium | reverse complement strand
TGAACGGGGGGTCCAGTATCGGTTGCAGGACCTGAAGCAGGGCCTGGGGCATCAGTCGATCCCTCACCGTCGGGACGCCAAGCGCACCCGGGCCGCCGTCTGGCTTGGGGATCATCACATGACGCGCCGGCATGGGCCGGTCCGCCCCCAAAAGGATCTGGTCGCGGATAAGCGGCCACTCGGACTTCAGGCGATCGGCGGTCACGCCAATGTCGAGACCGTCGACGCCAGGGGCGCCTTTGCTGGCCCGGACCCGCTGCCAGCCCCGTTGCAGGGTCTCTCTCTGAAGGACGGCTTCAAGCAGCCCTTCGCCTGCCTCGTTCGGGTCCTGGCGAGGGCGCTCGATTTCGTCGCTGGCCAGATCACGCGGGGCTTCACTCCGCCTTAGGCTGGCCCGCCCCGCTTGTGCGGGCGTCTGACGCCTTTGCTTGGGCGTCGTCTCGTCTTCTGACGCTCCCCCTCGTTCGGTCCTTCGCGGAAGGTCCCCTTGCCACGACGACGACCTCGGCTGACCTCTCGCTCCGGCTCGACGCCATAGCCCTTTCAGGCGCAAGGCGAGATCTCGCCAGGGAAGACCGCGATCCTTCACTGCACGACCACGGGATTGACGCCGTTCCGCCTTGGTCACGAGAGCTTGCCGGCTTCATGCCCGCTCGCCCTGCTCGACGACGCCTCATATCCGGTTCTTGTCCATCGGCCCGCAGCTTCGCTCCACGCTTGCTCCCCACGGTCGGTCACCCTTCCGCAGTTGCGCTTCGCTTGCCTCGCCGTGACCAGCTCACGAGAGGACTTTCACCTCCAAGATCGCGCCCCTGCTGGGCGCACATGACAAACGCCCCGACCTTGCGGCCGGGGCGTCGATCTTGATCGGTGGCGAACCGCTTAGAACCGGGTGCGCAGGGTGACGCCGTAGGTGCGCGGGTCGCCCAGGAAGGAGGAGTAGGTCGGGGTGATCAACTGCAACGGGGTGTCGAAGTTGATGACGGTGAACTCCTCGTCGAGGATGTTGCGGCCCCAGAGTTCCAGCGTCCACCGCTCATCCATCGTGGACACCCCCAAGCGGGCATTGACCAGCGTGTAGGACGGCTGGCGCTTTTCGACGTCGAGGTCAGAGCCCGAGTTCACGTCGCTCTGATAGCGGGCGTCGATATAGGCCAGACCCATGAGGTTGTCGCCGAGGGGGCGCTCATAGGTGAAGGAGCCGGTGGCGGTCCACATCGGGGAGTTGGTCAGCTGCGCGTTCGGCAGACGGGTAGGAATGCCGCCGACCGCCGGGAAGTTGCCATACTCGGCCTCAGTGTAGGACGCGCCGCCCTGGAAGGACAGGCCGTCGACGGGGGTGCGCCAGATGACGTCCACTTCGGCGCCTGAGCTCAGCACTTCCGGCACGGAGGCCACAATGAACTGAACGCCGGTGAAGGTGTTCAGCTGGAAGTTCGAGAACTCTTGATAATAGACCGCCGTGTTGAGCAGCAGGTCGCCGTTCATTAGGCTGGTCTTCAGGCCGACTTCGTAGGCGTCCACGGTTTCAGCGGCGAAGCTTGTGTCCACCGGCGGAGCGGTGTCGCGGTCGAGGTTGAAGCCGCCGGCCTTGTAGCCTTGGCTATAGCTGACATAGGCTGACACGTCATCGGTGAAGGAGTAGCGGGCGGAGATGATGCCCGACCATTCGTTCTCCTCACGGCTTTGGTTGGCGGTGACATCGTTGGAACCGGTCAGCCAGGGGAAGCCATAGAGCAAGAACGCGCCGGTGCTGGCGATGCCGGAGCCGGTCACGACGGCGGGGTTCACACCGAGGGTAATCAGGCCGCTCGCGATGCCTGCGCCGGTCGAAGCCAGCAGCGGCGCACCGTTGAAGGTGGTGAGATAGGTGGAGCGGAGCGACTTTTCTTCCTGCGTGTAGCGCAGGCCCAGGGTGATCTCGAAGTCGTCCGTCACCGAGAAGATATTGTGGGTGAAGAGCGCGATCGACTCGTTGGTCTGAGCATAGCGGTCCCGAATGCCGCCGCCTTCAGCCGAGGCGAGCGACGCAGCCAATGGCGCCACGATCGCGGCGGCGTTGGCGGAGCCGACAGTGCCGGCGCCGAGGGGCACGCTCGACACCGCGCCGATGACCTGAGCGCGCATATAGTCTTGGTACTGCGAACCGAGGCTGAAGAAGTCGACGCGATCCAGGGATTCATCCGCGTAGAAAGCGCCGACAAGCCAATCGAGCTTACCGTTTACGCCCGACAGGCGGAATTCCTGGGTGAAGATTTCGAAGCCGAAACCGTCGCCAGTGCTGGAGTCCCGATAAATGATGTCGGCGGCGGTGAAGTCGGCGTCCTGGCCCTGCAAGTAGCTCCAGTCCCGCCAAGCGGTGACCGAGGTCAGCGTCATGCCGCCGAGGTCCCAGTTCAGTTCGCCGGAGACGCCTTGGTCTTCGATGATCTGATCGTAGGGGCGGTTGGCAAAGCCGATGCGGGCGCCGTTGCTGATCTCGCCGGAGCCAAGAGCCGCCAGGCCGCCGGGGCCATAGCCGCCCAAGGAGTTGATGATGGTGTTGGTGGCTTGCGGGAGGGCCGCGCCGGTGCCGTTCAGCAGACGCGGGTTATAGTTACGGGCCGCGCAGCACTCTTCATCACGCTCGGAATAGTCGGCGATGAGGCGGAGGCTGAGGTCCGGGGTGGGTTCCCACAGCAACTGGCCGCGGACGGTCCACACGTCGCGGTTGTTGACGTCGCGGGTTTGGCCCGCAGCGTTGACCACGTCGAAGTAGCCGTCGCGCTGGCCGGTGGCGGCAAACAGACGGAAGCCGAGTTGGTCTTCCACGATCGGACCGGTGACCGTGCCCGAGAAGCGCTGCTCGCCATAGTTGCCGAGGGTCGCTTCCGCCGAGCCGCCGAAGCCGGAGAGGTCAGGGCCGGCGGTGCGGACCGTGATGAGGCCGGCGGAGGTGTTGCGGCCGAACAGGGTGCCTTGCGGGCCGCGCAGCACTTCGACCTGACTGATTTCGCCGATGTCGGTCAGGGCGACGCCGTTCCGGGCGCGGTACACGCCGTCGACGAAGATGCCAACCGCGGACTCAAGACCGGGGTTTGAGCCTTCGGTGCCGATGCCGCGGAGACGGGCGGTGGCGGAGGTTTCGGAGGCGGCGTTCGTGAACACCAGACCCGGGGCGACGGAGGTCAGGTCCTGGAGGTCGCGGATGCCGGTGTTCTCGATCATTTCGGCGGTGACCGGGGTGACCGCGATCGGCACGTCCTGCAGGCGGGCTTCGCGTCGCGTGGCCGTCACCACGATCTCGCCGTCGCCCGAATCTTGAGCATAGGCGTAGTCAGT
>JBILVS010000088.1:0-11845 GCA_044370335.1 Caulobacterales bacterium | reverse complement strand
GCTATCCCAAACCGCCCGGACCCAAAACCATGGCCCGCGGCCTCGACCGCCTTCTCGACCGCATCGAGGGTTTCAACATCGCCCAAGGCCGAATATCCGCCCTAGAACCCAAACATGTGTGAATCCCTTGGCCCTTCAGGGCAGGGGTTTGGGGCCGCCTGTCCGGATTGACCGATACCCCTACTTCTTCACGTCGATCTTCAGGTTCAGCTCACGCAATTGCTTGGGCGTCACTTCGCCCGGCGCGTTCATCATCAGGTCCTGCGCCTGCTGGTTCAGCGGGAAGGCGATGACCTCGCGGATGTTATCCGCCTCCGCCAGCAGCATCACGATCCGATCGACGCCAGGCGCCGATCCCCCGTGGGGCGGCGCACCAAAGCGGAAAGCGTTCAGCATGCCGCCGAACTTCTCTTCGACGACCTCTTGGCCATAGCCGGCGATGGCGAAGGCCTTGATCATGATCTCAGGCTTGTGGTTCCGGATCGCTCCGGAGGACAGTTCCACCCCGTTACAGACGATGTCATACTGGAAGGCAGTGATCCCAAGGATGGTGTCGGCGTCGGCCTTATCAAGCGCCAGGAACGCCTCGTGGTCAAAGTTAGGCATCGAGAACGGGTTGTGGGAGAAGTCGATCTTTTTCTCGTCCTCGTTCCACTCATACATCGGAAAATCGACGACCCAGCAGAACTTGAACTGGTCTTTGTCCGTCAAATTCAGCTCATCGGCGACCTTGTTGCGAGCCAAACCTGCAAATTTGTAGAACGCGTCTGGGCGCCCCGCCACAAAGAAGCAGGCGTCGCCCACGCCCATGCCCAGCTGTTCGGCGATGGCTTTGGTTCGCTCCGGCCCAATGTTTTTCGCAATCGGCCCCGCCCCGCCCTCTTCGCCCTCGCGCCAGAACACATAGCCCAAGCCCGGCTGGCCTTCGCCTTGCGCCCAGGCGTTCATCCGGTCGGCGAAGGCGCGGTTGCCGCCGCCCGGCGCGGGGATCGCCCACACCTCGACCTTGGGATCGTTCGCGATCATGCCGGCAAAGACTTTGAAGCCCGAGCCCGCGAAATGGTCTGTTACCGCCTGCATTTCCAGCGGGTTGCGGAGATCAGGTTTATCGGAGCCGTATTTGCGGATCGCGTCGGCGTATTTGATCCGGGGGAACGGGGTGTCGGTGACCCGCTTGCCGTGGCCGAACTCGACAAACACCCCCGCTAGCACCGGCTCAATGGCGGCGAAGACGTCTTCTTGGGTGACAAAGCTCATCTCGAAATCGAGCTGATAGAACTCGCCCGGCGAACGATCGGCCCGGGCGTCTTCGTCCCGAAAGCACGGCGCGATCTGAAAGTAGCGGTCAAAGCCCGCCACCATGAGAAGCTGTTTGAACTGCTGCGGCGCCTGGGGCAGCGCATAGAACTTGCCCGGATGCATCCGGGAGGGGACCAAAAAGTCTCGAGCGCCTTCCGGCGAAGACGCCGTCAGGATCGGTGTTTGGAACTCGGTGAAGCCCTGGTCGATCATCCGCCGCCGCAGCGACGAGATCACCTGGCTGCGCAAAAGGATGTTCTTGTGGAGCGTTTCCCGGCGCAGATCGAGGAAGCGATAGCGCAGGCGGATGTCCTCTGGATAGTCGAGCTCGCCGAAAACCGGCAGCGGCAGCTCTTGCGCGGCGCCCAAAACATAAGCGGCGGCAACGCGCACCTCAATCTCGCCGGTCAAAAGCTGAGCGTTCACCGTCTCCACCGTCCGCTTCACCACTTCGCCGTCAATGCGCACCACAGATTCGGCCCGCAGCCCCTCAAACACGGGGAACGCCGGAGACGACGGCGTCACCACGAGCTGGGTGATCCCGTAATTGTCCCGCAGGTCCATAAACAGAAGGCCGCCATGGTCGCGCTTGCGGTGCACCCAGCCGGACAGACGCACGGATTGACCGGCGTGCTCAGCCCGCAGGGCGGCGCAGGTGTGGCTGCGATAGGCATGCATGAAGGATAGCTCCGAAGGCTCGTGAGGCGGCGACAAGCACACTCATGCAAGCTTCGTGTCAAGCAAGCTTGGAAGCCGATGCCTGAGGATCGGGAGGCGCTGGGCCTTGACGTGCTGTCAGCCCCGCGGCCAGAACACCAGAAAGCGCCGCGGGTGATCGCCTTATTGAGAAAAGGCCGCGCCCAGGCTCAAGGACCCGTATGCGACCTATTACAAAAAATGCGGACCTCGTGGCGTTCTGTGAGGCGCTCTCGGCGCAAAGCTTTGTCGCCGTTGACACTGAATTCTTGCGAGAGTCCACCTATTGGTCGAAACTGTGCCTGCTTCAGGCCGCCGCGCCCGGCGTGGAAGCGGTGATCGACCCTCTGGCCGAAGGCCTCGATTTGGCGCCGTTTCTGGCGATCTTGGCCAACGCAAAGGTGTTGAAAGTCTTCCACGCCGCCCGCCAGGACCTTGAGATCTTCCATCGCCTGATGGGCGCCCTGCCAGCGCCCTTGTTCGACACTCAGATCGGGGCGATGGCCTGCGGCTTCGGCGAATCCATCGCCTATGACGGGCTGGTGCAGGCGCTGTTGAAGCACCGGCTGGACAAGTCCTCCCGCTTCACCGACTGGAGCCGCCGGCCCCTGAGCGACAATCAGCTCGCCTACGCGCTGGCCGACGTCACCCACCTGCGCGACCTTTATCCGATCATGGCCAAAGACCTGGAGACCCGCGGCCGAATGGGCTGGCTCGATGAGGAGCACGCCTCCCTCATTGACCCCGACAATTACGACACGAGCCCCGAAAACGCCTGGAAGCGGCTCAAGGCCCGCAAACACGGCGGGGATTACCTGCTCGCGCTGCAGACCGTGGCGGCTTGGCGGGAGCGCCACGCCCAGGCGCGGGATACGCCGCGCTCCCGCGTCCTCAAGGACGAAGCGCTGTTTGAAATCGCCGAACAGCGCCCGAGGACAGCGGCGGCTTTTGACCGGCTGCGGATCGTGCCGAAGGGCTTCAGCGGGTCACGGCAGGGCCAGGAGTTGGCGAAGCTGTTGGATGAGGTCCTCAGCGCCCCGCCCAAGCCCGCCGACAAGCCGCAGCGTCAAGGCGGGCCGCCGCCGCAGGCGCCGGGGCCGACAGTGGAACTCCTCAAGGTCCTGCTCCGCCGACAGGCGGATATGCACGGGGTCGCGCCCCGGCTCATCGCCAACAGCCAGGACGTGGAAGCCATCGCCCTTAGCGATGAAGCTGATGTGCCGGCCCTGCGCGGCTGGCGCCGGGAGGTGTTCGGCGAGCAGGCCTTGGCGCTGAAACAGGGCCGCCTCGGCCTGCGCCTGCGTCACGGCCAGGTGGAGGTGTTCGACACCCCTTAAGTTTATCGAAGGCGGATCAACGCCTTGAGCTTGAACGCCTCCGCCAGAGGCTCAAAGCGGCGGACGGCCTGATCGGTCACAAGATGCTGCGCGCCTTGCGCCGCCGTGAGGATCAGCTGGTCTTTCTCTCGCCGCAGGGTGAACTGGTCCATCACCGCCGCCGTGCGCCCCGACAGATCACAGCCAAGCCGCAACGCAAGCCCCAGGGCGGAGGCCCCTTCGGCCTGGTCCGGCGTGAGGAGGCGCTCCACCACCGGCTTTGCCGTCGCAGGCAGCGATTTGGTGTAACGATGCTGGACTGCAGCCGCCAGGAAGGCGCGCTCGGCATGGGTGACGCCCGCCAGCTGCGCCCCCAGCACCAGTTCAAACACCACGAACTCGCGCTGATCAGGGTGCAGCGCCGCGCCGATATCAGCCAGCCGGCAAGCCGCGCTCCGCAAGACCGCGTCCCGCCGCTTGTCGAAGGGGCCCGGCTGCCCGCCTGGAAACAGCGGCGACACGAACCGCTCCAAAGCGGCGGCGAAGACCAGGCCCCGCGGGCTGACAAAGGCCTCCGCTCCCGCGATGAGGGCGTCTTGGGCGCGCAGCTCCAGGGCCATGGCGTCAAACAGCAGTCCCTCCCGCAGGCCGTAGGACGACAACACCACGGTCTGGAACCCGCCCTGCTCGAGGATCCGCGCGAGGACGGTCGCCGCGTAGGGCAAAGCGTCGGCCCGCTTGGCCGCGGCCTCTTCGAACCGCTCCAGGGACCGGCGGCTCTGTCGGCACACGAAATCGACCACTTTCAGCGTGTCCGCCCGAGACATCTCATGCTGGTGAAGCACCCCGATCGGGTGGTTGCGCAGGGCAATATCCACCCGCCCCATGGCCCGCCACGCGCCGCCCACGGCATAGAAAGTGTCTTGCGCGTCGGGCCTTAACAATTTTGTGCCGCTGAGGGCTCTGTCCACACGGGCAGCGACCGCCTCGGGATCAAAGGCGCCGGCGGCGGCGAGCGCCAGTGGGCCGAGCGCAAAAGTCTCGCCCTCGCCGGGGCCGTTCGGTCCGATCGGCACAAGCTCCAGACTTGAGCCGCCGAGGTCTCCCACCAGGCCCTTGGCGTCCGGCGCGCCGGCGAGCACCCCCAAGGCCGACAGCCTCGCTTCTTCCCGGCCGTCGATAATCTGCAGATCAAGCCCCGCCTCCCGACGGACGCGATCCACAAAATCAGGGCCGTCGGCGGCGCTGCGCACGGCCGCTGTCGCCACCGCGAAGCGCCGCTTGATGCCACGAGCCTCGACCAGAGCGGCGAACCGGCGCAACGCGGCGAGCGCCGCATCCCGACCGCCAGGGTCCAGCACGCCGCTCGCCTGCAGGCCGCGGCCGAGGCCCGCCATCACCTTTTCGTTGAGCACCGGCATGATCGAGCGGCCAGCCACCCGGAACACCACAAGGCGGACGGAATTGGAGCCAACATCGATCACGGCGGCTTCAGCGCCCTCCGCTGCGGCGGGGGCCCTGGGCCTTGCGGCCGAGTCCGTTCCTGGGTCGCTCATGCGGGCGAACCTTCCGCCTTCATCGATCCGTCAACGCTCTTATTGCGAACGCGGCCCCACATGGTCAAACGCCGGGGGCACATTGCCTTCCCGCGCGCTGCCTCGGCCTGAAAGGCTCGGATTGCTCATGAAATAGGTGTGAGCGGAAAAAGGCTCCGCGAGGCCCTCGGTCGGTACGCGACGATACGACCCATCCGCCTGCATGTACCAGCTCTGCGCCTCGTCGTTGAGGTTAGCGACCATGATCTGGTCAAGCACCTGTTGGTGCACGGTCGGGTTTTCGATCGGCGCCATAACCTCGATGCGGCGATCAAGGTTTCGCGGCATCCAGTCGGCGGAGGAAATGAACACTTTCGAGTCCGGCGAGGGCAAAGGCTTACCCGCCCCGAAACAGACAATCCGGGAATGCTCCAAAAAGCGCCCGACAATGGATTTGACGCGGATGTTATCCGACAGGCCCGGCACGCCGGGTCGCAAGCAGCAGATGCCGCGGATCACCAGTTCGATCCTTACCCCTTGCCCGCTCGCGGCATAGAGCGCGTCGATGATCGAGGGATCCACAAGGGCGTTGAGCTTGGCCCAGATCGTCGCCGGTCGCCCAGCCTTGGCGTGCTGTATCTCCTCCTCGATCAACGCCAGCAGACGCTGGCGCAGGCTGTGCGGCGACAGCGCCAGCTTTTCCATGGGCGGCGGCAGGGTGTAGCCCGTGATGTTGTTGAACACCCAATGGACTTCATTGGCGATGACGGGATCGGCGGTGAAGAGCGACAGGTCGGTGTAAACCCGGGCGGTGATCGGGTGGTAATTGCCCGTCCCGATATGGGCGTAGGTGCGGACGCCATCGGCCTCGCGTCGCACCACAAGGCTCAGCTTGGCGTGGGTTTTGTAGTCCATGAAGCCATAGACGACCTTGCAGCCCGCCCGCTCCAGATCCTGCGCCCACCGCAAATTGGCCTCTTCATCGAAGCGCGCTTTGATCTCCATCACCGCGGTGACGTTCTTGCCGGCTTCCGCCGCCTGGATCAGGGCCGCCACAATGGGGCTGTTCTTGGAGGTGCGATATAGCGTCTGCTTCATCGCCAGGACGTCGGGGTCTTCCGCCGCCTGCTGGACGAAGCGCACCACCGAGTCAAAGCTCTCGTAAGGGTGGTGGACCAGAAAATCCTTGGCCCGGATCGCGGCGAAGGCGTCGCCGCCGAAATCCCGGATCCGCTCGGGGAAGCGGGGCTCATAGGGGATGAATTTTAGTTCGGGCCGTTCATCGGTAATCAGCTCCGAAAGCTGCGCCATGCCCAGAAGGCCTTCCGCCAGCACCACGTCGTGAGGGTCCGCGCCGCTCTCTTGGATGATGAAGTTGCGCAGATCCTCCGGCATCGAGGTCTCGATCTTGAGCCGCACGATGTCGCCCCGGCGGCGGCGTTTCAGCATGCTCTGGAACTCACGGACGAGGTCTTCGGCCTCTTCTTCAAGCTCGATGTCGCTGTCGCGCACGATGCGGAAGCCCCCATAGGCGACCAAGTCATAGCCGCTGAACAGAATCGGCAGATGCTCGATGAGGGTGTTCTCAAGGCTCAGATATCGCCGGGTCGGCCGGCCCTGCGCGTCGCTCGGGCCATCGGGGAGCTGCAGGAAGCGCTCCACCTGGCTCGGCATCGGGATCAGCGCGTTAAGCCCCTTGCCGTCGCCGCGGCGGCGGAGCTTGAGCCCAATCGCAAAGCCCAGATTAGGAATGAACGGGAACGGGTGCGCGGGATCGATGGCCAGCGGCGTGAGCAGCGGGAAGAGCCGCTCCCGGAATACCTTGCCCAACGCCGCCCGATCGGTCTCGGTCAGCTCCGCCCGCTCGAGGACCTCGATCCCCTGCCCTTTCAGCTCGCCGCGAAGCGCCTGCCATATGTGCTGCTGCTGCGACATGAGCGACTGGGCCATGGCCTGGACCTGGTCGTGCTGCTCGGTGGGGGTGAGGCCGTCGGGGCTGACGGTGGTGACGCCAGCCTTGATCTGCTCGTGCAGGCCCGCCACCCGGACCATGTAGAACTCGTCCAGGTTGTTGGCGGAAATAGACAGAAAGCGCAGCCGCTCCAGCAGGGGATGGACCGGATTCGCCGCCTCTTCCAACACACGGGTGTTGAACGCAAGCCAGCTCACCTCCCGGTTCACAAACCGGCGGGGGCTGTCGGCCGCGATCGCTCCCGGGGGCGCGGGCGGCCGATTCCGGCGTTTGCGTCCCTTGGTTTGGCTCATGATGATGCGTCCTTGTCCCCTGCAGCTTCGGCATCATCCTCGAAAGGGGTTTCCATGTCACTGACAAGCCGGCGGACGGTGCCTAATTTGACCGGCCCCCGGGCCCCTTTGCTCAGACGCTGATCCAGTTGATCGGCGACGCGACGGGCGCCGGCGAAGGACCGCTCCATCCGATCAAGGAGATAGGCCGTCGCCTCATCGGAGAGCTCAAAGAAGCGGTCGCGGCAGTGGCGGCGAAGAACAACGTCCAGCAGCGCGGGGTCCGGCTCCAGAAGCCGCGCCCGCGGCGCCGCGGCGATCCGGGAAGCCAAGTCCGCCAGCGTCGGACGCCAGCACTCGAGCGTCACGACCAGGACCGCCCCACCCCGCTCCCCAGCCAGATCAAAGAACCGCACGAGGACCTCTTCGTCTTGAATCTGATCAGCGTCGTCGATCAGCACTCTGCCGGAGAGGCGCCGGAACGCCTCGTGCGGGGGTTCGCAGCCGTCCCACAGGTCCGCCTCGGCAGCTTCCGCCCAGACCTTGGCAAGGTGGGTGCGACCTGAACCCGACGGGCCCGTCAGAACCGCAGCCCCACGAGGCCAGCGCCGCCAATTCTGCACCAGGTCCGCCGCCGCCTTGTTGGATGGGGAGACTACGTGGGTCGCCGCATCCCGTTCGCCCATGGAAAAGGCGAACAGCCGGGGCTGAAGCGGATCGGCGGTGGTGTCGGCCATCACCCGAGATTTAGGGGCGGCCGGCCCGCAACTCCATCCCCTGCGGCTCATCCGTGAGCGTCAGTCCGTTGCGGCGCAGTTCGTCCGTCAGCTGCTGCATCGTGCCCACATAGGAGAACGACACCACCGCGCCGTCGCGGGCGACCGCATCGATGCTGATGGCCGAAATCAGCCGCGCGGACCCCTGCAGGCCCTGCTTGATCCGGTTCCAGTCATCGCGGGAGCCGTAGAGCGCCGACACCGTCAACCGCACCGGTTCGCCGACGCCTGTGAGAATGGACGATTTCCACTCTTCCTGCACAAGGTCGTTCACCTGTTGCGCCAGACTGACCAGGGCCGCGCGGATGGCCACTTCACTCGTGCCGGAAGCGCGGGCGTCAAGCGTGCCGCGGGCCCGGTTCGCCATGTTGGGGCCGGTCTCCACGACCGCGGCGCGATAGGTCTGGCCACTGACGGTGAGGTTGGCGAACAGCGCGCCGCTGGCGGAAGCGGCCCGGGCGATGTCGTCGACCCGACTCCATTCGGGGCTTGTCGGGGCGGTGGCCGGAGCGACGGCGATGGGAACGAGATCCCCCGCATAGCCGCTCCGCTCCCACACCTCTCGCCAGATCGCGGCGGCCTGCGGCGTCACGCCCGCCGAGCCGGGAATCACCAGCAGCGGCGAGGCGCGGGTCTCCACCACCGTGTAGCCGGCGTTGCGCAGATGCGACCGAACGAGATCAGGGTTCATCCGCACGGAAAGCTGCGCCCGGTAGCGGGTTGCGGTGGGATTGCTTTCGTCCTCGACGTCCACCCGCAGAACCATGCGCTGCAAGGCCACGCCCGTGGCCTGCGGCTCGCCAAGAGCCGCCCGGTCCGACGCAAGCGTCACCCGGCGCGCCACGCGCTGAAAGCCCAAAGCCTCCGCCTGTTCAATGGCCTGCTCCCGGGCTGCGGCGCCCGAGCCCGCCGTCACATCCACCGTGACCGAGCCAGCGACATAGACCGAATCCGGCGCCTGCGCCCTTGCGGGCTGAGCGAACACAGCGCACAACGACGCGACCATCACAACGGCCCACGCCGCCAATGGCTGAGCTTTCATGGCGAGTGTCTCTCCTTTAAAGCCGTGCCTGCGGGCCGGCCCTGCCAAATCGGCGCGGACCCTAGCAAGGCCTAACGCCGGCCGGAAGCCCATCGCGTGCACAGCCTGCGAAAGCATCCCTCAATGAGCGATCCCACCATGAACCAAATCCCTGGGAGCCCATCCTCAGAATTGACCTATAAAGCCGCCGGCGTCGATATCGATGAAGGCGCACGCTTGGTTGGGCTCATTGGTCCCGCGGCGAAAGCCACGGCCCGGCCAGGGGCGGACGGGGCCTTGGGCGGCTTCGCCGGGGCCTTTGACCTCAAGGCCGCAGGCTATCACGACCCGATCCTGCTCCTGTCCACAGACGGGGTCGGCACGAAGCTCAAGATCGCCATCGACACGGGCCTTCATGACGGGATCGGGGTCGATCTCGTCGCCATGGTCGTCAACGACCTGCTGGCCCAGGGCGGCGAGCCCTTGATGTTCCTCGACTATTATGCCTGCGGGAAACTGAACGCGGACGCCGCCGCCGCGGTCATCAAGGGCATCGCGCGGGGATGCCTGGAGTCGGGCTGCGCCCTGGGGGGCGGGGAAACCGCGGAGATGCCGGGGCTTTACAAGGCCGGCGATTATGACCTCGCGGGCTTCGCCGTCGGCGCGGCGGAACGGGGCGCGCTGTTGCCGAAGCTCGATGCGGTGCAGCCGGGAGACGCCCTGATTGGCGTGGCGTCCTCCGGCCCGCACTCCAACGGCTATTCGCTGATCCGCAAGATCGTGGAGCGCACGGGCCTTCCCTGGGACGTCCCGGCCCCGTTTGCGCCCCGCCAAAACCTTGGGGAAGCGCTGCTCACCCCCACCCGGCTTTACGTCAACACCCTGCTCCCGATCCTGCGCTCCGGATTGGTCCACGGCGGCGCCCACATCACCGGCGGCGGCCTGACCGAAAACACGCCCCGCGCCCTCCCCGATCATCTTTCCGCGGCGATTGATTACAGCGCCTGGCCCAGACCACCGGTCTTCGCCTGGCTGCAGGAGGCGGGCGGGGTGCCGGAGGAGGACCTCCGCCGAACCTTCAATTGCGGCATCGGCTTTGTGCTTGTGGCGCCACAGGCCAATGTCGCCGCAGTGCTCGAACGCCTGGCCGCGGCGGGTGAAACCGCCTGGGTCATCGGGGCTGTCGCCGCATGAAAGCGCGGGCGGGGGTTCTAATTTCGGGCTCGGGGAGCAATCTCCAAGCGCTGATGGGCGCCGCAGCGGCGGGGGCTCCGTTTGAGATCGCGACGGTCATCTCCAACAACCCCGAGGCTTATGGCCTCACCCGCGCCACGCAGGCCAGCGTGCCCGCGCACGCAATCGACCACCGCCCTTTCGGCAAGGACCGCGCTGCGTTTGAGGCAGAGGTCACCTCCGCCTTGCGGGCGGCGGACGTCGAATGGGTGGCGCTCGCGGGCTTCATGCGGGTGCTGACGCCGGGGTTCGTGGCCGCCTGGACGGGGCGGCTTATCAACATCCACCCGTCCTTGCTGCCGCTGTTTCCCGGCCTGAACACCCACGCCCGCGCCCTTGAGGCCGGGATGGCGGTGCATGGCTGCACGGTGCATCATGTCACCGAAGGCGTCGATGAGGGGCCGATCATCGGCCAGGCCTGCGTCCCCGTGCGGCCCGACGACACGCCCGAAACCCTAGCGGCACGGGTGAACAGGGCTGAGTTGCGGCTTTATCCGGCGGCCCTAGCTTACGCCGTCACGGGCCAAGCGCCGCCCATCGCGCCGGAGGCGGACGGCCTCATCGCCCTGCTCCGGCCTTGAACAGCGGCCTTCTCCGTTACCCCTCGTCATCGAGGTCGATATCCAGGATCGTCATCGTGAAGTGGTAGGCGAGCTCGCCGTCATCCTCATCCTTGGACAGGATGCCGGCAAACTCCTCGCCAACATAGACTTCCGCCGAATCCGTCTTTTTGCCGCGGGCGCGCACGGCCAGCGTCTTCGCGCCGAACCGGGTGCGGAGATGGGACTGAAGCTTCTCGCGTTCTTCGGGGCTCACGAGCGATTCTCCTGACAATGGGGTTGGGTCGCCCGAGGCGCGCGACGCCACGTTGCCTTAAGGCGCAGACAAGGACAACGCCGAATAAGCGGGCGATATCAGTCGCGGTCATAGTGGCTGGTCCGCCGTCGCAGCGCCCGGCCAATCAGCATCAGCGCCAAGCCGATCGCGCCCATGGCGGTCATCACCAGGGCGTATTGCGACCACTCGCTGGAGAAAGCCTCGCGCACGGTGAGCGGGGTGCCCGCGGCGATCAGCACGACCAGCAGTAACGCGGCGCCGCCGGTTTTTCGGAAAATGTCGGCGAACAGATAACGGCGGTCGATTTCAGCGCGGGAGCGGCGACGGATCGTGGTCATGAGAAAAGGTTACGCTGAGTCGGGGGTGAGGCGCCCCTGGCAGGGTGGGCGACGCCGCGCCAACGACCCAACTTATCCGACCGACCTTCGGGGTCGGCTCACACCGCGCCCCTGTCTTCGGCCTCCGCTTTTCAATGATTGGCAAGTCCTACGCCTGGCGGTGGCGGCGCTGATCGCGAAAGCCGTGCTGAACCTGACGCGGACGTTTTTCGGCGCTGTGTAAGAGGTGAAGGCCCAGGCCGTGGCGCTGGAGTTTGCGCTTGCCCGATCGCTGGACGAGGACGACGCGGCGGACAAAGCGCCCCAGGGGCCTTCGTCTCCGCCGTCCGTTCGGCGCATGAGGCGCTCCGCGCCTCGGCGGATGAAGAGGCCTGGCGCAATCCTTCTGTGACCCCGGTGCGGTTTGAGGGCGCGGCGAAACCAGGGACCGGCCGGCCTCCGGTCGGGGCGGAGGGGGCCGCGCCGTCGCTGGAGGCGGGGCTTCTGACGCTGCGGCGGATCTTGGATCTGTGCGCCGACCCCAAGCGGCACGCGCAGCGGCTGGCGCGGC
>JBILVS010000087.1:0-11878 GCA_044370335.1 Caulobacterales bacterium | reverse complement strand
CGCGCTGATGGCGCTCGCGCAGGGCTGGCAGCGCCCTGCGCTGCCGCTGACCGGGGCGCAGGTGATGGCCGCAGGCGCGCCGGCCGGGCCGCTTGTGGGGGAGGTCATGCGCGAGGTGGAGGACTGGTGGATCGATGCGGATTTCATCGATGATCCGCTCTCGATCGCGGAACGCCTCAAGGCTGTCGTGCAGGGTCTGTGTTGAGGGGGTGGCGGATGAATTTCGCGTCGGACAACATCGCGGGAGCGCATCCTGCGATCCTTGCGGCGGTGGCGACGGCCAATGACGGACCCGCTGGCGCCTACGGCGCTGACGCTGTTTCAGCGCGGCTTGATGATTTGATCGCGGAGCGTTTCGGGAAGCGGGCGGCGGTGTTTCCCGTCAGCACAGGGACGGCGGCGAACAGCCTTGTGCTGGCGACGCTGGCGCCGCCATGGGGCGCCATCCTGTGTCATCGCGAGGCTCATATCGAGACCGACGAATGCGGCGCGCCGGAGTTCTTCACGGGCGGCTCAAAGCTTGTCCTTGGCGACGGGCCGGATGCGAAGCTGAGCGCTGAGCGGGTGGAGGAGATGCTCACCAGGAATCGGCGTGGGGTGCATTCGGTGACGCCGAAGGCTCTGTCCATCAGTCAGCTGAGCGAACGGGGGTGTGCGTATCGGCCGGAGGAATTGTCCGCTCTCGGCTCGATTTGCCGGCGGGAGGGGCTTGCGTTCCACGTCGATGGGGCGCGGTTTGCCAATGCGGCTGCGTTTTTGCAGGCGGATCTTGCAGTGCTCAGCTGGAAGGCCGGCGTCGACGCGCTCTGTTTGGGGGCGACCAAGAACGGAGCGTTGGCGGCGGAAGCGGTCCTCCTGTTCGATGATCAAAAGGCCGAGGAATTGGCCTTTCGGCGGAAACGCGCGGGGCATCTGATCTGCAAGCAGCGCTTCGTGGCGGCGCAGCTTGTGGCTTACCTCGAAGATGACCTGTGGCTGAAGCTTGCGGGCCGCGCGAACAGGCTGGCGCAGCAGATCGGCGCTGCGGGGGCGCGGTTCCTGAGCAATCCGGTTGAGGGCAATCAGGTGTTTATTCGTCCGGGCCCGGAGGGCATTGCAGCCCTCCGCGCGCAAGGCGTGACCTTTTATGACTGGGGTCGGCCTTCGGACGGGGAGGGGCGGCTGGTCGTGCGGTTTGACCAGCCGGAGGCCGATATTGATGGGCTGTGTCGCCTGCTGGAGCGTCTCGGTTAAATCCCGGCGAGCATCGCGTAGCGGTCGCGATGGAAGCTTGCGCCGCCGTAGAGGTGCTCCAGAACGCGGGCGCGTTTGATGTAAAGCCCTGAGTCGTGAGCGTCAGTCATGCCGATGCCGCCATGCATCTGGATCATCTCGTTGGTGATAAGGTGGACGGTTTCGCCGGCGCGCGCCTTGGCCAGAGAGGCAAGCTCCGCAATTTTGCGATCGTCGGCGTTCTGATCAAGGGCCGCCAAAGCGGCGATTACACAAGAGCGGGTCAGCTCGAGGTCGACAAGCATTTTCCCGGCGCGGTGCTGCAGTCCTTGGAACGAGCCGATCAGCTGACCGAACTGCGTGCGGGTCTTGAGATAGTCCGCTGTTTGATCAAAAGCCGATTGCGCGAGGCCCAAAAGCTCCGCCGCCGCGCCGATGCGGGCGCGGTCGAGAACCTGATGGAGAAGCGCCTCGCCGCCGAGTTTGGCTGCGGCCACGCCGTCAAAGGCGATGTCGGCGGCGCCGCGGCTGTCGACAGTGGCGAGGGGCATGACCGCAACGCCGTCAGCGTTCGCGGGCACGAGGAACAGCGCTGCGCCTTCGGCCGTGTCGGCGCTGACCAAGAAAAGGTCCGCGACGTGGCCGTCGGCGACATAGGTCTTGCGCCCCCTAAGGGCATATCCGGAGCCGGAGCGTTCAGCGCGGGCCGAAGGCGCGTCGGGATGGTGGTGCGCGCCTTCATCGACGGCGAGAGCGACAATCACCTCGCCGGCGGCAATCTTGGGGAGGTGCTCGGCCTTGTGCGCATCGCTGTCGCTCAGGGACAAAGCCGCTGCGCCGACCAAAGCCGTGGAATGATAAGGCGAGGGCGCGAGGGTGCGGCCCATTTCTTCAAGGATCAGACCCAGGCCCAGATAGCCAAGGCCCACGCCGCCGTGTTCCTCCGGGACGAGGACGCCGGTCCAGCCCATGGCGGCGATTTCGGTCCAAAGGCTGCGGTCGAACCCGTCCGGGTTTTGACTGTCACGCACAGCGCGGGCGTGCGTTGCGCTCATGCGGTCAGAGACGAACCCGCGGGCGGCTTCCTGGAGTAGCGTTTGTTCTTCGGTCAAGGTGAACATGGGGAATCCGGAGCAGATGAGAGATCAAGGACCGGCGAGGCCGGCGAGGGAGGCGCAGGCGGCGGCGAAGGCGTCGCGCTCGGCGGCGGGCGCCGCGCCTGTCACGACATGGGCGTCCCCGGCATTGAGCCGGACGCTTTCGGCGGCGCGGAGCTGAGCGATCAGGGTTTCGGTGATCGGGGTGCGCATCTGAACGAGGCCGCCGGCCTCGGTGGCCATCTGGGTCAGGGACCCCTCAATGGCGACATCGCCGAGGAGGATTGCGGCGGCGGCGGCGTTTGGGACGGCGCGGAAGCTTTCATCAGCGGTCTCAACCCGGAACGTGGCTTCCACGCCCAGGGTGCAGATGAGGGCGATTTCGCGCCCGTCCTCGGGGACAAAGACCAAGGCGGCTTCCCCGGCGCCGTCGGCGGTGAGCCATCGGCCGGCGGGGGCTGCGGCCGAGACCGCGGCGACGGCTTGGCGTTCAGCTGTGCGGTCGGTCGGGGGCGAACAGGCTGCAAGGGCCAAGGCGGCCAGGAGGATGCTTGGGCGCATGGGCCTTGGCCTATTGGTGGTCGCGGAGGCCAAGCACGCGCTTGGCTATGACGTTGAGGTTGACCTCGGTGGTGCCGCCTTCGATCGAGTTGCCCTTCGCGCGGAGCCAGTCGCGGGTGACTTTCAGCTCTTCGGGCTTGAAGCCTGCGCCCTTCCAGCCCAAGCCGCGGGCGCCCATCGTCTCGAGCATGAGCTCGGTCTTTTTCTGGTTCAGGGTGGCGGCGGCGACCTTGAAGACTGAGGCCATGTGGCCGACGCCCTGACCCGCTTTGGCCATCTCTCCGGCGCGTTGGACGGTGAGGCCGAAAGCGCGGTCGGCCATCAGTTGATCGGCGATGCGGCCGCGGAGGTCGCCGTCGACCATGCGGCCGTCGCGCATTGGAGCGTAGGTTTTCGCGATGTCGACGAGGCCCAAACCGCCGGCGCCGCCGAAGCCGCCGGCGGAGATGGATTGGCGCTCATACTGCAGCAGGCGCTTGGCGATGTCCCAGCCGCCGCCGACACGGCCGACCAGGTTTTCCTTGGGGACCTTCACGTCGGTGAGGAAGGTTTCGCAGAAGGGCGAGGAGCCCGAGATCAGCTTGATCGGGCGGGTTTCAACGCCTTCAGACTTCATGTCGAAGAGGATGAAGCTGATGCCCTCGTGCTTCACCGTGACATCGGTGCGGACGAGGCAGAACATCCAGTCAGCTTCATTGGCGTAGCTGGTCCAAATCTTTTGGCCATTGATCAGGTAGTGGTCGCCCTTGTCTTCGCACTTGGTCTGAAGCGCTGCGAGGTCGGAGCCCGCACCGGGTTCGGAATAGCCCTGGCACCAGCGGATTTCGCCGCGGACGATCTTCGGCAGATGTTCGAGCTTTTGGGCCTCGTTCCCGTATTCGAGCAACGCGGGGCCGAACATCCACAGGCCGAAGGAGAAGAGCGGCGGGCGGGCCTTGATGCGCCGCAGCTCGCTCTGAAGGATCAGGTCTTCTTCCACGCTGAGACCGCCGCCGCCATAAGCCTTGGGCCAACGGGGCGCGGTCCAACCGCGGGCGGCCATCGCTTCGAGCCAGGCTTTGGAGTCCGGGTTCTTGAACGTGGCGTTTCTGCCGCCCCAGACAATTTCCTCGTCCGGCATGGGCGTGCGCATGGAAGCGGGGCAGTTCGCCTCAAGCCAGGCGCGGGTTTCTGAGCGGAAGCCTTCCAGATCGGTTGCGCCGTCGGCCATGGGTCGCCTCTTTGATGGTCTTTTGTCTTGCTTAAGCGTGGCGCACGCTAGCGGTTTGGTCGCAGGCGTCAATCGGCTGCGCCCAGGGGGGGCTCACCAGCGCTGGACGGGCGCATTGACCCGGAACAGGTTGATCACAAAGATCAGCGCGAGAAAGGCGGTCACGCCGGAGGCCACCTGGACTGTCCGCCAGGGAATCATGCGCGGGTTGAGGGGATCAGTAGGGCGGGCGTCAACGCGACGGGCGTAGAGGAACACGATCAGGGCGAGGACCATGACCCCGAGGCCGGGGTAAAAGTCAAAGGGCATTTTGGGCAGGGAGAACGCCATCGGGATGGGCTCCTCGGGCGGAGACGCCGCAGGTGGTCTTGAGCCTGATAATGCGGTTTGAAGACAAGTTCACCCAAGGCGTGCAGCACAGCGCAGGAGGCAAGCGGGCAATAGAGCGAGGCAGTGAGGGCGGCGAAGGCGGCTTTCTTCTGTCGCGCGGCGGCGGCGTCGATCTTCAAAGCGAGGACGCCCGCAGCGTAGCCTGCGACGGCGAAGGCCCGCGCCGAGGGGACCCACCGCGAGGCCCGGCAGAAGAACCGCCGCCAGCAGAACGGCAGGCAGGGGGGGCAGGGCGGCTGCCGGCGCGGCGAGACGCAACAGGAGCGAGGCGGGCGGGGCCGCCAGAGCGGCCTGCGCCATAATCCATGTTGCATCGAGCTGGAGCGCCGGGGGCGCCCACCGCAGCGATAATCGCCATCAGGATCGCGGCCTGCGGTTTCGCGATCACGCGTTTGGCGCACGCGGAAGGCGTTGCGTCGGCAAAGCCGTTACAAGCCGAGCTCAAGGTTTCAGATTGGCCAAACCCGGGACCAAACAACCCGTCGACGCTGTGCGCCTCATTCCACCCGGCAGGATGGTTCGCCGGAAAAGATCATTGCCGCCACACCTTAGGCGCGCGTTGCGCCGCATCCGTCGCAGGGGTTCAGTCCCTCGGCCGCCACGAGGCAAGGAAGCGAGGCCCTGGCGCCTTCAAGGTGGCTCCGGTGAGGCTGAAGGCCGACCAGGCGGAGGTGGGGCACATCGCGCGGACGATCTGGGCCTCTCGGGAGTTGTCATGGGCTTGATCGACGAGGTGGCGGACGAGCTCGTGCAGGCCTGGATTATGGGCCACGATCAGCACCGCCTCCCCGCCGGAGGCGAGGGCTTGGCCGAACAGGATTTCGGGGTGGGCCATGTAGAGCGCATCGATGGTGGCGGCCGTGACGCCCTTCAGGTGAGGCGCTATTTTCGCCCATGTCTGCTGGGTGCGGACGGCGGGCGAGACCAGGGCATGGGTGACGCCGAGATCGGCTGCGGCCAAGGCGGCCCCGGCCAGATCGGCCTCCTGGAGGCCTCGAGGGCTGAGTTCACGGCCTTCGTCGGAGGGGGCGTCATCGGCAGGGACGGCTTTGGCGTGCCGCAGCAAAACAAGAGTGTGCATGGCCGCAACACATGCGCGCGTCGGCAGGCTTTGAAAAGACCGCAACGCGCATTAGTGAAGGCCTATGGCACATGCTGATCTCTCTGTTTTCGCCGCCGCGGCCAAAGCTTGGCCGTTCGAACAAGCGCGCTTGTTGCTGGAGCGGGTGAAAGCGAGCGGCAAACAGAGTGTGACGTTTGAGACGGGATATGGGCCCTCGGGGCTGCCGCATATCGGCACGTTTGGGGAGGTCGTGCGGACGACCATGGTGCGGCAGGCGTTCCGGGTGTTGACCGGCGACGCGATCGCGACCCGGCTGATCTGTGTCTCCGACGACATGGACGGCATGCGAAAGATCCCGGACAATGTTCCGAACCGGGAGCTTTTGGAGCCGCATCTGCAGCGGCCGTTGACGATCGTGCCCGATCCGTTCGGCACCCACGAAAGTTTTGCGCATCACAACAATGCACGGTTGCGGGCGTTTCTGGACTCGTTCGGCTTCGAGTACGAGTTCCTGTCGGCGACGGAGCTTTACCGGAGCGGCGCCTATGATGCGATGTTGCTGCGGGCGCTGGAGCGGTATGAGGCAATCCAGGCGATCATGCTGCCGACGCTCGGGGAAGAGCGGCGCGCGACCTACTCGCCATTCCTGCCGATCAGCCCGACCTCGGGGCGGGTGCTGTACGTGCCGATGAAGGCGATCGATGCGAAAGGCGGCACGATCACCTTTGAGGACGAAGACGGGACCGATGTGACCCTGCCGGTGAGCGGTGGGAACACCAAGCTGCAATGGAAACCCGATTTCGGGATGCGGTGGGCCGCGCTCGGGGTCGATTTCGAGATGTTCGGCAAGGATCATCAGCCGAACATGGGCATCTATTCGCGCATCTGTCAGGCGCTGGGCGTAGAGCCGCCGATTCAGTTCGTGTACGAACTGTTTCTGGACTCCGCGGGGGAGAAGATCTCCAAGTCCAAGGGCAATGGGATCGCGGTGGAGGAGTGGCTGACCTACGCCACGCCCGAGAGCCTTGCGCTCTACATGTTCCAGAAGCCGAAGACGGCCAAGCGGCTCTATTTCGACGTTATCCCCAAGGCGGTGGATGAATATCTGGCGCATCTCGACGCGTTTCCGCGACAAGAGACCGCCGAGCAGCTCGAGAATCCGGCCTGGCACATCCATGCGGGGCGGCCGCCGCAATACGGTTCGCCGGTGAGTTTTGCGCTCCTTTTGAACCTTGTCAGCGCGGCGAACGCAGAGACGAAAGACCAGATTTGGGCCTTTGTCTCGAAGTATGCGCCGGAAGCTTCGGCGGAGAGCTCGCCTTTGCTCGATCAGCTGATCGGGTATGCGTTGCGCTATTACGAGGACTTTGTGAGGCCTTCGAAGAAGTTCCGTCCGCCGACAGACAAAGAGCGCGGGGCGATGGAGGATTTGCGCAACCGGCTTCTGGCTTTCGACGAAGGCGAGACGGACGGCGAGACAATCCAGCACGAGGTCTTCGAAGTCGGCAAGGCGCACGCGTTCGAACCGCTGCGGGACTGGTTCAAAGCGCTCTATGAGGTGCTTTTGGGCCAGGAGCAGGGGCCGCGCTTTGGGAGCTTTGCGGCGATCTATGGGCCGCACCAGACGGCGCGGCTGATCGGGGCGAGCCTGTTGCGGGACGCGTGAGCCGATCCGGCGACGCCTTACTGGCTGGCCCAGAGAATGCGGGCGATCCAGTCGATCTCTTCAGCCTTGAGAGCGCGACTTGGATAGGCGGGGTTGAGGGAGAGGAGCTCCACTGTTTGTTCGTTGCGGCGGCCCAAAATCCTGGCCATCATCTCGCCGTCCTTGGTGCGGGCGACGATACGGTCGCCGCGACGGACCGCCGTGCCGGGCTGGACGATCAAGACATCGCCTTCCCGATACACCGGCTCCATCAAGTCGTCCGTGATCTCCAGAGCATAGACCCGTTCATCGCCCAGCCCTGGAAACCGGACGGTCTCCTCCGCTGCGACGGGGAAACCGTCGGCGTCGAAGAAGCCGTTCTGGCCGGCTTTGGCGAGGCCGATGATCGGGATCGCGCGGCCCGCGCCGCCGGGGCCGCCGGCGATCAAGGCGGCGAACTCATCAAAGTTGGAATTCACGCAGGCCAGCGCCCGGGCGATGCTTTCGGTGGAGGGCCAGCGCAGCTTGCCGTCGGCGGCGATGCGCTTGGATTTGTTGAAGGTCGTGGGATCAAGACCCGCGATGCGAGCGAGGCCCGACGCGGTGAGGCCGCGGCTTGCCGCCAACGCGTCAATAGCGCGCCAGATTGCGAAGTGCTGCATCGGTTCGCCTCTCTTGGGCCATGTCAGGTGGACCCGTTGTCCACGGCTGCCTCCATTGAGGCTTTGGGAATATCAACCTATTTTGCGGGAAAAGTCTCATGACGACCGGGCGTGCGGTGCTCAAAGTCCTATCGGCGGGGGATTGGGCGGCCTTTCAGGCCGAAGGCGTCTATCGCGGCTCGGCCGTGGATGTGGCGGACGGCTACATCCATTTCTCCACGGCAGCGCAGATTGGGGCGACGCTCGCCAAGCATTATGCGGGGCGGACAGGGCTTATATTGCTGGCGGTGGGAACTGAGGGTTTCGGCGCGGCGCTCAAATGGGAGCCGGCGCGGGGAGGCGATCTGTTCCCGCATCTTTACGGCGAACTGCCGCTTTCGGCGGTGAAGGCTGCGGCGCCGATCGGTCTCGAAGACAGCGGGCCTGTGTGTCCGGCGGAGGTGATCGCGTGGGCCTGATCCATGATCTGGGGGCCGGCGCTTTGCGGCATCTGCCGCCGGAGACGGCGCACACGCTGAGCCTGTCTTTGATGGAAGCCGGGCTTGGGCCGAGGGTGCGTCCGCCGGCCGGGCTTGAAACGACGTTGGCGGGTCTTGCTCTGCCGAATCCGCTGGGGCTTGCGGCGGGGTATGACAAGAACGCGGCGGCGCCTGATGCGCTGTTGGCGATGGGGCTTGGGTTTGTGGAGGTGGGGACGATCACGCCTCTGCCGCAGGCGGGGAACGCGAAGCCGCGGTTGTTTCGGCTCAAGGCCGATGGCGCGGTCATCAACCGTATGGGTTTCAACAACGAGGGCCTTGAGGCCGCCTTGCGTCGCCTGCGGGCGCGGGCGGGGCGGCCCGGCGTCGTCGGCGTGAACGTCGGCGCGAACAAAGACAGCGCGGATCGGGCCGGGGACTATGTGGCGGGGCTGACTGCGGCCTGGCCGCACGCTGCTTACATCACGGCGAACATCTCTTCGCCCAACACGCCGGGCCTGCGGGGTCTGCAGGAAGGCGGGGCTTTGGAAGAGCTTTTGGGGCGGCTTTCGGCGGCGCGGGCGCAGGCGACGGCGACGCACGGAGCCAAGCCTCTGTTTCTCAAGATCGCGCCTGATCTGGACGAGGAAGCGATCGCCGGAATCGTGGAGGCTTGTGTGAGGCATCGGCTTACGGGGCTGATCGTCTCCAACACCACCGTCGCGCGGCCGCCGGGCCTCACAGCGCGGCATCGAGCGGAGCCCGGGGGGCTATCGGGGGCGCCGCTGTTTGGACTTTCGACCAAAGCATTGCGGACGGCGGCGCAGGCGGCGCGAGGGCGGCTTGTGCTGATCGGCGCGGGCGGCGTGGCGAGCGGGGCTGCGGCGCTCGCCAAGCTGAAGGCGGGGGCATCGGCGGTGCAGCTTTACTCGGCGCTCGCGCTGCAGGGCCCGGGGCTTGTGCCGCGGGTGCTGAAGGAGCTCAAGGCGGCGCTGGCGGCGGAAGGTTTCGCCAGCGTCGGCGCCGCGGTTGGCGCGGAGCTCCGCTGACCCCATCTTGGCCGCATGGCGCTGCCTATTGTGCACCATCAGGACTATGACGCCCCGCTGCCGCCGGGGCATCGCTTCCCCATGGGGAAGTTCAAGGCGCTGCGGGCGGTTTTGGAGCGAGACGGGCTCGGGGCAGGGATGAGCGAACCCGTCCCGGCCACGGCGGAGCAACTCTGTCGTGCGCACGACCCGGCCTATGTGGAGGCTGTGTTCAGTCAGACCGTGGCGCCCGCGATCGTGCGGCGCATCGGGCTGCCGGTGACGGAGGCCGTGGCGCTGAGAGCGGCGGCGGCGACGGGAGGCACGATCCGGACGGCGGAGCTGGCTTTGGCGCACGGCATCGCGTGCAACACTGCCGGCGGCAGCCATCACGCGGCGCGGGACGGGGGCGCGGGGTTCTGCGTCTTTAACGATGTCGCGACGGCGGCCTACGCCATGCTCGATCAGGGGCGGGCGTTGCGGATCCTGGTTGTGGATCTGGATGTGCACCAGGGCGACGGAACGGCGGCGATTTTCGCCGAAGAGCCTGCGGTCTTCACCTTCTCCATGCACGCGGAAAAGAACTACCCGAGCCGCAAAGCGGTGAGCGATCTTGATCTCGGCCTGCCCTGCGGCATGGGGGACGAGGCGTATCTTGGCCTGTTGCGGGACACTCTGCCGGGCCTGCTTGAGCGGCATCGGCCGGAGCTTGTGTTCTACATCGCGGGGGTGGATCCGTACGAAGGCGATCAACTCGGCCGGCTAAAGCTGAGCCGGGAGGGGTTGTTTGCCCGGGACCTCTACGTGCTTGAAACCGCTCGGGGTTTTGGGGCGGCGGTAGCGGGCGTCCTCGGCGGCGGCTACGGACAGGACGTCGGCGCCATCGCGGACCTTCACGCCCAACTGCACCGGGCTGCGGCGCAGGTGTGGGCGAGAGGGTAAACGCCTCCCCGGCATGGACCATGCATACCCCATCGGTTTGGTATCCGTTCGTTCCCTTGGGGAGCGAAGGCAAGCGAGACGCCCATGACCTTGCGTATTATCGACGCGGATGGCCCGTTTCTGACCGCCTTCATGCAATTGGAGGCGACGCTGGCCGCGTGGGGCGGCAGGCGGGGCGATGCGTGGGAGCGGGCTGATGGGCTTGAGGGCTGGAGCTTTTCGCGCAGCGATGAGGTTTACCTTTTCATCGAGCGACAGCGGCGGAGATACGTGTTTGGCGCGGCGCTGAGCGCAGGCGACCGGGACTTGCTCACGTTTGAGATTTCGCGGGATGAGCCGGCGCGGGACAAAAAGCGCGTGGCGGCGGCGATGAACGAGACGGGGGAGTGCTTCCTGCTCATCGCGGCGGAGGCGCTGAAATCCAAAGGGATCGGGGATGTGTTCCGGCGGCTGGCGGGGGCGCCGGCGGTGAAGCGGGCGAACCTTGCGGAGCGTGATTATGTGCTGATCGGGCCGCTGACGGACCCGCGCAGCGCAGAGGCGCTTTTGGCGCTGGCGGCGCTGCACCCCCGGTTTGAGCGGCAGATCGAGAAAAGCGCGCACGCGGCGGTGGATGAGGACCGCGAGGACATGGCGATCTATGCAGTGTCCCATGAGGTTGCGAAGACGCACCGGGCGGCGGCGAAGGCGACGCGGGCGCTGTTTGAGCGGCTCGCGGCCCTTGGATACTACGCGGAGACGGTGGAGCTTGGGGCCTTGAAGGCGGACCTCGCCATGAGCCGCGGGGAAGACACCGTCGTCTTTGAGATCCGGGCGGAAGCGGAGATTGAGGACCTGCAGCGGGCGCTGGGGCACCTTGCGCTGATTGCGCCTTTGGCTTTGGGGCTGACGCGGGTGATTGTGCTGCCGGCGCCGAAAGGGGCGCTTGGCGCGACGCTTGATCCCTACAAGCAGGCCTTCGAGGAAATGAAGGTGAGCTTGGTGTTTTATGATTTCAAAGGCGGGGCGACGGTGCTGACGCTGGATACCGCGGACCCGGGGCTGCATGAGGATGTGCAGCTGGCGTTGGCTTAGGTCGTCAGGGTCACACACTATTTCCGTCGCCGGACTGAAATAGTGTGTGTCTCTTTGGCGTGTGATCTGGAGCTATGCGCAAAAGGTGGCGGCGAGGTCAACCGGGAGGGCGGCGTATCGTGGGGGTGATCAAGCCTCCGCTTCTCCAGCAAAGGAGCGATGCGCCATGTCTCTGGATAATCCTGTTCCCCTGATTCAGTGGCGGACGTTCACTGATGCGCTGACCGAGGGTCTTTGGTCGGGTGCGCGCTCATTGCTGGGGCAAGCGGAGGAAGAAGACATTGCGCGGTTTCTGACCAAGCATGGCGATCTGAAGCGCGAAGACGGGCGCATCGGTATGGTCCGCCATGGCCACCTGCCCTAACGCGAGATCATGACCGGGATAGGCGCTGTTAAGGTGCGCGCCCCGTGCGCGGGTGATCGCGGCGCTGGCCATGACGACCCAGGCCGGATCCGCTTTTCGTCTTCGCTGCTTCCGGCCTATGCGCGCCGCTCCAAGAGCCTGGAGGCGTTGATCCCGATCCTGTCTTTGAAGG
>JBILVS010000229.1:0-3347 GCA_044370335.1 Caulobacterales bacterium | reverse complement strand
GTCCTCCACTCGCCATCGTCGACGCACTCCTCTCAGTTTAGCCTAATTTAGACATATCTAATCCATATGTCCCGTGCCGGATCGACGCACCGCTTTGATCCGACGGTATTTGGCATGGAAATGGGTACGAGAAAATTGAGGTCGCGGTGTCTTGGTTGGCAAAGCCATCCTCGCCTAGCCGCCTAGGGAATTTCTGAATAAGTTTAAGGATCCCGATTGCCGCGAAGTACTCCATGATGATGTGGGTTTACAGGGACGCGGACCGATGCGCGAACGACTTCTTAGGCCCGAATGGCCGTCGCCGCTGGGGTGCGTGGGAAAGACTTGATCGCCAGGCGCGCGGTCGGTACCGTCAGCGCGTCGAATGATCGAATGCTAGAGGCGCACGACCGATGATTGAGGCTCTGATCTTCGCCAGTGGTTTGGCTTCAGTTCAAACGCCGGATGAGTGCTTGCCGCGCGTGGAAAACGCTGTCGCGATCTGGTGGTTTCGTCCGCTTGAACTCGCCCCGGGGGCGTCGGTGAGTTTGGAAGCGTACTGGACGGACAGGCCCCATTCATTTGAAAGGGCTCCCCGCCATTGCGTGACCGGCGTCGAGATTTCGCCTGAGGGGATAGTACAGCTCGAACCTGACGGGGTTTCGATCAGGGTGGCTGACAACGCTCCGGCCTCTGCCTTGGTTACCATTACCGGGCGCGTTGGAGATCAACCTTTGGAGGCGCAGATCCGGGTTGTAAGACGGGAGGAGGCCCCGCTCAGTGGCATTTGGCGACAAACCAACTCAACCTGCTCCGATGGTGTGATGCCGACGCCTATCCAGGAGCTAGTCTTTGATGCAATGGGGCAATTCTCCGTTACATGGACTCCGTTTGAGGTCTACCGGGACTATTGGGGCGCCTACCGGTTCGATCCAGCCGTAAAGTCCTTTGGCGCTGAGGTGGAGAGCGGCAACCAGCGTCCCGCAAACCTTGATCTTGCGGGCACGGCGTCAGTCGTTGGAGATGAATTGATTTTGGAAGACTTGTGGCTCGGCGATCCCGCGCGCATGACCGCGGGAGTCGGGCGTTGCACGTATCGGTTCGTCCGCGCCGGGACGCCGGGTTGACAATGGCCCGTTGCAGTCGGTCGTGCGGCAGTCTTAAGATTATCCAACCTGTATTAATCTCGACTGTCGAGCGAATTGGAAGTTTCTAGCGCGGCAAATTCCAGTCGCGCCTCATCAATCCGCCGGAGCGGTTGATTTTTTGGCGATTGACGGTGAGCTCCAGGAGGGTTGCGGTCGATGGCTTCGATGGGCGGCGTATGCGCCGCGTCGGTTAGGCAGGCGCTGGGCGCTTGTTTGGGCGCTTAAGGCCGAGTGCGTCGAAAAGATCCCGGATAAGTTCAGCGTGCGGGCATGCGGCGGCGAACGCGATGCCCACGCGGTGGGTGGTCTCGCGAAAGCGCGCGCCGATTTTCAGAAGCGCCAGGCGCAGTGTCGTGAATTTGGCCTTGGCCAAAGCGTGTTTTTCAGGGATCGCCTCGCGCACGGTGAGCATAAGCCAATACGCCGCCGTGTGCAGAAAGAGGCGCATCTGATTGGCACTGGCCGACGTGCAGGAGGTGCGGTCGCTTTTCAATTGGGATTTGTGCAGCTTGATCAGATTTTCCGCATTGCCGCGGGCGCAATAATGATCGGCATAGAGATATTCCGCCGTGTCCTCCCGGAGCGATGTGAGGATGGCGCGGATGTCCAAACCCAGACGCGTGGCCTCGATTCGGGCAATGACGCGCCGCTCACAGCCCCATGATTTGGCGCTGTAACGGATGTCGGCATATTCCCGCACCCTCTCGGCATCTTCTACAGCGCGCATCGTGCGAACGTGATCGGCGACATCCTCGACCTTGGCGCGGATGACTTCATTCACGGAAAGGCCGAAAACATAATCAATTCCATGGGCTTCGCACCATTCCATAGCCTCCCGCCGACCATAATGGCTATCGCCACCGAAGGTGATCGCCGTCTCTGGCCAATGCGCACGGATATGGCGCACCACGAAGTGCAACACGCGGCGCACGGTGAGGGAGCTGTTTGAGGAAGCTGTGAGGTTGTTGGTTCGAAGCCCACAAAACAAGGAAGGATTGTGTCGCGCACGGGTGCCGACTAGTTAGATGACTAGAGTGGAGCTTCATATGAAATCCTGGCCTGTTCAAGACGCAAAGGCGCGTTTCAGCGAAATGCTGGATAGCTGTCTGAAGGACGGTCCGCAGATCGTCACCCGCCGGGGCGTGGAAGCCGCTGTGCTGGTGCCGGCGGACGCCTGGCGTCGTCTGCAACAGGCGGCGCGGCCCAGCCTGAAAGAGCTGCTGCTGACCAAAGAGCTGCTGCTGACCGAAGAGGGACGGGGCGAGGTGCCGGCGACCGCCCGCGGCGCCCGAAGCCGTCGCGCACCGGAAGCGATCGATTGACGCCCGGCCATCCCATGTTTCTCCTCGACACGATGGTGATCTCGGAGTTGCGGCGCCAGCGCCCTCAAGGGGGCAGTGCTGGCCTGGCTCAAAGGTGTTGATGACGCCGATTTGCGGCTTTCAGCTGTCACGCTCGGGGAAATCCAGGCCGGCATTGAAATGACGCGCAAGCAGAACCCAGCCCGCGCCGCAGAACTGGAGCAATGGCTCGATGCGGTCGCGGCCAGCTGGAACGTCTTGCCGATGGACGGGGCAACTTTCCAATGCTGGGCGCAGCTGATGCATGGGCGCAGCGACGATTTAATTGAAGACGCCATGATTGCGGCCACAGCGGCAGTGCATGGGCTGACGGTCGTGACCCGCAATGTGCGCGACTTCCGGCATTTCAGGGTGAAGACGCTGGACCCCTTCAAGGCGGCCTAACCTTGCCGCCTGTGGGAATGGGGCGCCGCGCCGCTCACCCCGGCGTTAAATGCCCGCCAGCATGATAGAACGTCGACCGGTTCATCGCTGTGCCTGCCGCGTCATCGAGCGCCAGCACGGCGCGGTGCAGCGCCAAATATTCCGGACCGCCCGGGCGGTAGGCCTGCGCCATTCTGAGCAAAGCGTCGCGGTAGGGACGCAGCCGCTCGAAATGCTCCTCCGGCGGCTGAAGGCCAAGGTACTTCTTCAGAACCGTGTTCCGCGTATGTTCTTTTGGCGTGGCTGCGTCAAGCCGCCGTGAGCACAAGAAGGCCGTCCCATCCTGAACAGTAAGATTGGAAGTCCCGAGGATCGAGCAATTTAGATTAGCTAAGAGTCTGACTCAAAATTCCCTCACCTGCTTTGCTTGCCTTGCGATGCGTCGTGAGAGGCGTCGGATTGAAGCGATGAGGGTCCAGGCTTCGGATGAGGCGAT
>JBILVS010000228.1:0-3374 GCA_044370335.1 Caulobacterales bacterium | reverse complement strand
TCCTGCGCCTCCCGCCTTGCCCGTGTTTCTGGCCCACGACTACCGCTATCTCGGCGGCGCCATCGCGGGCCGTCCGGTGCTCATCATGGTTGGCCCCGCGGAGGGAGTCCCGCCAGCGTCGATAGCGCGCCACCGCCAACAGGTCGCGGCCGCGACCAACAGCCTCGTCATCATCGGAGCGGAGCGCCTGCCGAACATGGCTCGCGCCCGCCTCATCGTTCAGGCAATCCCGTTCGTGGTCCCAGGCAACCAGTTCTATGCCCCGCATCTGGGCATCGACCTCCGCGAACAATTCCTGCTGCCGCCGAAGCCGCAACCCCGGCTGATGCCGGCCGAACAGGCGATCCTGTTTCACTATCTGCTCGGCAACATCGAAAACGTCGCGCCTACTTATCAGGTAATCGAACGGAGCGGCTACTCGCCGATGAGCGTGAGTCGTGCCACCGACACGCTAACCCAGCTCGGGCTCGCCAATACCGAAACGCACGGGCGCGCCCGGCCGCTCCTCTTCGACGTCGACAAGCGCGCGCTCTTCGAGCGGGCCAAGCCCTTCCTCAAGTCGCCGGTGCGCGGGCGCCACGCCGTGACCTTCACGAGAGGGCGTCCCCGTATGCTGGAGGCGGGCGAGACAGCGTTGGCGCGCGAGACTTTGCTCAGCCACCCGACCATTCCCGTTTTCGCCATTCCAGCGCGGGAATGGCAACGCTTCTTCGTCAATAACGGCATCATCGATCATCATTACCCCCATGAGGGCGAGGCCATAATTGAGACGTGGCGCTATGACCCGGCGCCGCTTGCAACCCGTTGGGACAATGTCGGTGACACCGTCGATGATTTCTCGCTCTACGCCTCGCTTGCCGAGGAGAACGACGAGCGCGTCCAACTCGCCCTCGCAGAGCTCATGGAGCATCATCGATGGTGAACGGGCTCGCCAAGTTCCGGGAGTATTTCGGCGATCATGCCGACGACTACGTCATCATCGGCGGCGTCGCCTCTGTCCTGCTGTTTGAAGAGGCCGGCCTCTCTGCGCGCAACACCCAGGACATCGACATGGTGCTCTGCGTTGACGTCGTGAACGCCGCGCTCGCCGCCAAGTTCGACGCCTTCCTCAAGGCCGGGGACTATCAGAAGTATCAATACATGGACGGTGAGAAGCGGTTTTACCGGTTCAGCGATCCCCGTGATGGCGCCTTTCCCAAAACGCTCGAACTATTCGCCCGACCGCCGTCTGAACTGAAGCTTTCGGCCAATGCGCGTTATGTGCGTCTGGAGGTGGAAGACGCCCAGGTCAGTCTATCGGCCTTGTTGTTGAACGAGGCCTATTATGCGGCGATCCAGGATCACCGCACGATCGTCGATGGCATTCCCATCCTCCAGCCAAGCCTTCTGATCCCGTTCAAGGCGCGGGCCTATCTCGACCTTGCCGAGCGGCAGGAAGTGGAGGGCATCGACTCCAACAAGGTCGTGAAGCACGCCCGCGATATCTTCCGTTTGGTCCGGCTGCTGCGCACCGACGAAACCATCGCACTGCCAGCGGCCCTACAGGACGATGTCCGCGGCTTCGTTGCGGCGATGGCAAAGCTCGCGATCAAGCCGCGCGACTTCGACGTTAACCTCACGAGAGAAGAGGGGCTCGCGATCCTGACGCAGGTCTACGTACTGGGGAACAAGCAGTGACCGCCGCTTCGCCAGAGCCGATTTCGGAAACTACGGCCTTCCAGGACCTCGTGAAGTGGTCCGCCGACCGGCCGGCGTGGCAGCGTGACGCGCTCCGTCGGCTGGTCCAGAACGGCGCACTCACGGATCAAGATGTCGAGGAACTCGCCGCGATCTGCGCGGATCCTGCTGCAGCGTGCCAGCCAGTCGACACGAGCCACATCGCTGTCGGATCGACATCGACTGATCCGATCACTTTGCACGCCGTGCGCGCACCGAAGGGGATCAATGCGCTCGCGCCCGATCAGAGCCTTGAGTTCGCGCCGCAAGGCCTAACCATCATTTGCGGGGATAACGGCTCCGGTAAATCCGGCTATGTGCGCATCCATCCGTCCGATGGAGGATGGAGAAAGGCCGGCGCGGAGTTGTCCAAGCTGGGTAAGGCGCTTTGCATCAGGCCACCGTGTCGATCCATCGAGGGTCAACGCTGTCGCGTCGTTCGGCAGATAGGCCTTGGTGGTGACCAGGTCGTAGACCGGCGCAAGACGCAAAGGTCGACTCGATCGTAGATCAAAGCGAAGTTCTTCAGGTGTGCATCGCTGTTGCGAAGGGCGCAGTTGAGAACGAACAGTCGGTAGAGAGCCTGCAGGGCCTGCGGCTGATCGGCGGGGTCCACGAAGTCGCGGGTGCGCTTGAACAGCCGCGACTCGTAGCTGCCCGCGTATTTCTGAGCGGCCCCGATGCCATTCAACGCGCAGAAGTCCTCAAGGCCGAGATGGCCCTGATCGCTGATATCGAAGCGCTCGATGACCAGCGCATCGCCAGTGTCCGACAAGATGAAGACCGGGACGTCGAGCCCCGCCTTTTGAGCGGCGCGCAGGCTATAAAACTCGTTGGCCGCGAGCTCGGGGTACTCGTCGCGATCCCACATCGATATGGGTCGCTGCCCGAATGCTCGATGAGCGGCGCGTTTCCCCAGCGGCAAACTTTTTCTCGTCCCGGATGAGCACCTTTGGCTGCACACCGCTGAGGCCGGAATAGCGCGCGAAACGGTCAAGGATATGATCGAACAAGCCGCCGTCCCGGCGTGCGCGCAGGATCTCATCGACGGACTGGAACGGCGTCTCTTCATCGAGGACTGCGTCCATCGCGGAACAGCGAATTCGGCCAAGCTGGGTGCGACGCACGATCGACAAGAGATCGAAGTCGTCGAACGATCCGGTGGCCTTGGCAAAAGTCCGGATCAGGCGCTCGCGCAGCGCCCCTTCCGGCACATTCATCTCAAAGATCGGAAGCAGTCCGTGTGGCCAGTTATAGGACGGCACGCGGTGCGGCATGGTGATGGACGCCGCGCGTTCGGGAGCGGCTTCCGGTGCGTACGCGAACGACGTTCCGGCCCTTCCCAGCCTGTCGAGCGCGCGCCGACGGGGCCGTAGCCTCCGTCGCGCCCAATCCCAACTCTTCTTTCTTGCCCATGCTCTACCCTCATATTTTGGAAAAGGTTGCGCTTCACGCTGTCTCAGAAAACTGTGCCTCACCCCAGGCGGGCTGCTGCAGCGCGCGATCTGGGCTGAGCGCTGTGTCGCCAGGCCGGTCGTGCTTCATGCCGATAATGGCAGCGCCATGAAGGGGGCGATCATGAAGGTCACCATGGAGCGCCTGGGTGTCATCCCATCCTTAAGCAGGCCGCGCGTCTCCAACGACAATCCCTTCTCCGA
>JBILVS010000284.1:0-3374 GCA_044370335.1 Caulobacterales bacterium | reverse complement strand
AATGGCGCCAAAGACCATGTAAAACGTGGCGTGTCGGAGAACGCCACGAACCTGGGGTTCACGACGAAGTCTTGGGAGTGAGGGGAGCAGGCGAATGTTTGGCTGGCTGTCCCTCCGAAATCGCGTCGAACGCCTCGAGTCTGAGGTTGCCAGCATCCGGCAGCTGTACGACAAGACCCGCGCGTACAGCGCGAGCGACCCCAGAAGCGCGTTGATGAATGCCCGCCTTGCCGCGGAAGCCGTCTGCGCCCGGGTGTTCGAGGATCAACTCGGTGAGTCACCGAAGGGATTGACGCTCCAGACACTGATCCAAAGGCTTACCCAAAAGAAGGTGATGCCCGAGCAGATCCTTATCGCGCTGGCCACCATTCAGCGGTACGGCAATTTCGGGGTGCACCATCAGCCCGGTGAAGCGCAGACGATAACGCCCGAGTTTGCCCAGCCCTGCCTCCAGGCACTCGGCCAAGTCGTACAGTGGTATTTCGACGAGTATCGGGCCGGAAGTACCGCCGGAGGCACCTCGATACATCAGACCAATGCTGCGCGTCCCTCTCGTTTCACGCGTCACGCGTTGGTCGCTGGTCTCGCCGGAATCGCGGCCGTAAGCCTGCTGACATTCATCGCAGCCCGCGATTGGCCCCAGAGACTCGCACGATCGGCTGGGACTCAGGCCAGCACCGGCGCCCCAATTCCGCCACATGCCTCGCGAATTGCCATCCTGCCGTTTGAATCACTCTCCTCCAAGGATGGCGATACATCCGGATACGAGGAGGGCATCGTTCGGATTCTGGAGAAGCCCCTGAAGGCTTCGCCAGACCTCGATATGGTGGAGCGAGCCGACATCGACAAGGCGATCGGTGAGTTGAAACTGACTCGCGACCGCATGTTTGATCAGTCGACCGTATCACGAATCGGGAGGCTCGTTGGCGCGCAGCGGCTCGTGCTGGGATCGTATTTCCGCATCGGGAAAAACCTTCGCATCGATGCCCGGATCGTTGATACGGAAACCGGCCGAATCCTTTCGTCCGTCGCCCGTGAAGGCGAGCCGGATGACCTCACGGCACTCGTGACCGCCATCGGCGAAGAGCTCGTCGCATCACAAACATCACCAGCCGAATAACTATCCTTCAGGGACTTCCGTGATGAACACAGCCACTCGCGACGTATTCCGACTGGGTTTTGTCCCGCTTGCCTTCCTCACGGTTGCAGCTGTGGCCGGGTGCTCGCAAAGCCCGCCTCAAGCTGCCAAGCCTGCCACTGCCGGGCGTGCATCCGTAGCCGTGGCTGACTTTGACTTCTTCTCAAACGACAAGTCGCTGTCGTATCTCCAGCAGGGCGTGCCCGCGATGATGTGCACGGATATTTCCCAGGTTCGTGCACTCGACGTGCTCGCCCGCAAGACCATGCTGGCTGAAATTCGAAAGGAACAGCAGTTGGCCGAAGATGGCCTGATTGACAAGGCCACTGCCGCGCGGGCGGGAAAGTTGCTGGGAGCAAAATTCCTGCTTGGCGGAGCAGTTCACGTTGAAGACACCCGCCTGCGGCTCGACGCTCAGGTCATCGATGCAGAAACGGGCCGCGTCTTTTTCTCCACGACGGTTTCAGGCTCCAAGGATGAGGCGTCGTCGCTCGAAGCCCAACTCGCCGAGCAGGTCGCGGACTCGATGTGCAGCAGCCTCGGCGTGGAATTGACAGACCGCGAACGCTTGGCTGTCCGTGGTGAACGCAAGGGTGGCTTTGACTCATTCGCGCTGTATAGCAAAGCGGCGATCGCCGAACGGGCGGGCGAGAATGAGAAGGCTCGCCAGATTTTCAATGAAGTGATGAATCGGCACGCAGACGCCAAGGATCCTTCCGACGCTGTAGCGGCGGCACTCCGTGCCGCAACGAATTCGAGCGCCCCCGCGGAAAAGCCCGACGCTAAGCAACCAGCCGACCGTCCGGCAAGACTCGACGCCCACAAGGCCAAATGGCAAGCGTGGAACGACGGTGACACGCACGATGCCCGGTGGCTAGCGAGCCCGATCATTCTTTCAGTGCATGCAGGACTCGCCGGCGATTTCGAGCAGGAAAGGCGATTATTGAGCGAGTATTGGGCGCGCTTCACCAAGACCGTGGCGCCCACCAACGCGATCACAACCGCAAACGAGGTAGCGGGCCTCATCCGCACGGAAGAAGAATTTTTTCGGGCAACCGTGGACTCCGGCGACTATTCCGGCGTGCCTGGAATGGGAAATCCAGATGACAACGTGCATGCCGACGCCGGCGCCTCCGTTCACTGGCCGCGGTTTTCCAGGCTATGGCCGTTCGATGGCACGCTCCGAATGCTTCAGAACACCGTTCGGCACGCCGAAGGAGAAGCGGCGGAAATGGTGAAGTCCAGCTTTATGGCACGCCTTCCCAAAGCACCCCACGACTATCTCGAAACTGCTGTCGATCTCGATGACACCCTGGAGGCTCTCCACCCTGAGGCGGAGCGACTACCCCAGGCCAAGCGGATTCAAACGTATCCGCTTCTCTGCGGCGATACGCTCGCCCTCTGCGGAGACGTGATCGGCTATTGCACCCAAATCCCAAATCCTCCCGAGAAAATGGTCACCGACATTCAGAACCTTCACTACGAGTTTTTGAATGGCCTCGACAAGCTGCCCTCCACGGTCGAACCCCAATCACTCGGACGGGAGTTTCTCACACGTACGGTTCCTGTCCTCGATGCTCTTGCGAAAACGGCCCCCAAACGTGACCACCGGGAATTGGCATCGCGATTGCTGACCCGCTTCGGAAGACAAGTCGCCCTGACGAGCAAGGACGAAGCGGAGGACGCACCGGGCCCCCAAAAATCGGCCAGTCTTTTCGGCATTCCAGTCACCACGAGCCGCGTGTTGATTGTTTGGCACGAGGACCAGGCAATCGACATCAACGCCAGCAAACAGGAAGCCATGGCAAGAAAGGAACTCGCCGACTTCATCCTGGCCCTGCCGGCAAGCACGACGGTCAATGTTCTCCTGGCCCTCGGCAATGTCGTGACCCCAGAGAAGGATGCTCAAGACGAATGGCTGCTGGAGAATCCCGTGGCCGCCAACGCGGAAACCAAGAAGAAACTCCTCGAAGCCCTCGATCCCGAGAGCCGAGGCAAGCGATTTGCGAAGGGTACCCTGACCAACGCAATACGATCCGCTATCGAAGCGAGTCATGGCCACGACTCCACTGTCGTGATCGTGCGGCTCCGCGATGACTCGAAAGTCGCATCCCCACTCGATGCATCGCGTGCGGAAAAGCGACCTCAACTCACCGTACACGCAGTGCTCTCTGCGAAGACGCCGGAACTTGCATCGCTCATTCGCGACCACCGCGGCTCACTAATCCTGCTCGAA
>JBILVS010000277.1:0-3384 GCA_044370335.1 Caulobacterales bacterium | reverse complement strand
AACACGGTGTTGAAGGCATTGGCTATGCCAAATGTACTGACGCTATCAACGTGCCGATCCTGGGTGCCCCGGCTAAACAGATCCAGCAGGCCCGGGGAGTAGTGCATACTAGGGATGGGCTCGATGATGTGGAGCTAGCGGCCATCAGCCTGGCTGAAGCGGTAGCTAGAAGGTCGATTGACCAGGAAAACCGATGGGGCAATAGCCAGTGCGAAGAAGCTTGCGGCGATGCGGCTAGGAAGGTGAAGCGGGTTTTCGAGTAGTAGAACCCAACTGTAAGCTGGTGGTTAATGGCCAGACTAAAGCCCGACTAGGTCGGGCTTTGTCTTTTGCGCCCATAATTGTTATAAAATTTTACAATCCAATTATGAGTTTATTGTTACAAGTTAGATTTTATTGCGCTAAAGTAGAACGCAAGTTCTTATCAATAAGAACCTAGCCCGCTGTCTCTAGGACTAAAACTATGACGATTACTTTTGATTTTCAGGCTGAAATGACTGAGTTTTTTTCTTCTGCCAGCTCTGCTGTCAAGGAGAAAGGCTTTGAGCCGCTAGGTTTGAGCAATGAAGAGATGGCCGCTATTCTGTCGGATCGGCATGGCCTCACTAACACGCTGATCAAAAGCTTCCCTGAGCTATGCTTTCGGGACAAGGCCCGGACCCGGCCCCGCAGTTTTATGGAAGCCTTGTATGTATGGGAAACTTATACCCGCAAAAGTACCATTGCTGAATTGTCGATGGCCCTCAAGGTTAAGGCCACGTCGATTCCTCAGTACATGTACGCCGTCCGGGATGCCCTTAATTCTGCCTTTGGGCTAGACATTATCTGCGAAGGGGACACTTACAAGCTGATGTCGATGGATGACCTGCGCCAGCGTAGTGAGCACCTTGGCAAGGCTTTGGAAAGCTATGGTAACCGTCTGCTTAAGGTGGCCCATGCTGTTCAGTCGCTTGAGGCCAGCGGCTACAGTGAACACCCTGAGCTTCAGGCGGTCAAGCTGGGCATCACCAATATTGCTGTTGCGATGAACCAGCTAACCGGGGAAGTGAGCAACCCCGAGATTCGTCAACTGGCGGCTAGCCTAGTCGCCTAACTGTTTGCTAAGTAAACGCCCCTGGCCGAAAAGCCGGGGGCACTATTTGAGGTTCTGACAATGACTAATGCCATCGAAACAACCACTGCCTCTACTCCAGTATACCTAGCCCAAGAGGTGCAGACCTCCCTCAATGATCGGGTTTCCCGTATCAAAGGAAGCCTGACCAACGCATTTAAGGCCAAGCTTGAGATCATGTTTGAGCTTGAGGCTATCCGCTGGTCTGCGGAATGGCTTGACGATGAAATCTGGAAGCGGTGGGATGCAGAATACCAAGCCAAAGGCAAGGATCGCGCCCCCCGACATTGGTCTAGGTGGGTGTCTATCAGAGGCATTTACAGCGATGACATGGGGCTAGATAATGCTAAAAGTTATCAGCGATGGATTTGTACAGCGATTTTGTACCGGCTGATCGAGATGCATAACGAGGCAGGACTAGTTCCAGTTTCTGGAACTAGTCCTGCCGTCTTACCTCTTCCTAGTAGCGTCTCACAAGTCGATGCGATGATGTCTTTGATCAAGAGAGCTGATGAGTATCCCGATGTGTGGCAAGACCATGAAGAGACAAGTGACGGCAACCTTAAGTCAGATGCAACGCCTTACCTTCCCCCTGAAGAGCAGACCCACCTGATCGGGCTATGGGAGTCTGCATGGGAAGCTAGTCCTAATCAGTACAGAAAGATTGACCGTGGCACGCCGATGGAGACTGTAGTCGCAGTTGCACCTAGTCAGGTTACTGTTCGCAAAACGCTTGAGGCAATTGGGGAGAAGGACTTTAGAAAGCCTCGTGATCCTCAAACCGTTGATGTTTCTGAGCCATTGCCGGAGCAGGCCAAAAAACGCGATGAGGTATGGGAGTCGATCAAAGAGCGTCGACAAGTTGAAGCTCAATACGACCCTGTTCAGCAAAAGCGCTTAGACCAGCAAGCTAGGCAAGCCGAAGAAACCCGCGATGCCCGGAACCGGGTGCTTCGATACAATGAGCTGTTGGTGCAGCTAAAGCGCGATGTTAACGCATTGCAGATCTTTGTCACCGAGATAGATCGGGTCCACGGCACCCAGCTATTTCCAGAGATGCGGGACATGCGGCTAGGGCTGATCAGCGTGTCTGATGACGTTGAGCGGCTTAAAGAGACTGCTGAAGCCCTGATGGATATTTGCCGCAAGGTTACCACGGCTAACCCACCATCAGGCATTGACATCAGGACAATGGATGTCGAGGTAATGGTGTCCTAACCCCCACTCCCCTACCACTCCCCCACCCCAGCCCGCTGGCCACCTGGCGGGCTTTGTCGTGGCTGGCCAGGGCTGGCCCCAAAGCAAAACCCCCAGCTAGGCCGGGGGTCTGGAGGCGGTGGCGGGGCTACACTCCCTCTTCATTTGGATCCACGATCTGGATCGAGTCCATCAGTGTACCCATTTCGTCAGGGTCATCTATGGTGTAGGCCCCTTGGCCATCATTGCAGGTAACTTCCAGGGAACCTTTATTCACCTCGATGCTGACGATATGGGCCAGGTTAAGCAGGTAAGCGCCGTCTTGGATGGAAATGAACTTGGGCATGGGTCGGTCCTCGGTAAGTGGTTCGATACCTTCAATATACCCCCCCTGTATCGAACTGTCAACCCCGCTTTAGGCTTTTTCCTTTCGGCCATAGGCTTTTGTTCGGGTTTCTGCTAGGCTAGTGGGGACGTACATCGGATCCATCCATGACTAGAACCATTGCCCGACTCGCTGACCTAGAGCCTGCCATCCTAGCTATCCGGCCAGCCATCGCTGATGCCCTGGGCGACCTACAACGCGCTATCCAGCTGGTGAATGATGGCCTAGTCAGCGGGGAGCCTGTTGATACCATGGCTGCCCGGTATGTAGCCTGCATGGAGGCCCTGGTGGTGCTAGCCAGCCAGCAAGGCAGTAGCCTGGCCCAGTGTCGCAGGGGGTTGTATGAGCCATCCGCTGAGCTAGTGGAAAGCCTCGCTCCGTTCTTTCGGTTTTACAATAGCAGCCCAATCACTTGGGATAGCCTCAGCCTAAAGTCAAGCAACTGGCTGCCCAGGCTGATCGCCAGCGTGCTGCATGGCTCGCAAGAGAGCTGCCTGTACATTGGCGTCGTCGCTGAGTGTATCAACGACGGTGCCCGGATCAGCCTAGCCAGGACCGCAGACGACCTGCTGGCCATGCACTGGGCGGACAGGGTAGGCTAGGGCCAGTTAGCCCGGAGGAACCATGACCCAAGACCAGATGATCGTTGAGCTACAGGCCATGTCAGCCTTGCTGAAGAGTGGCCAGGACT
>JBILVS010000086.1:0-12071 GCA_044370335.1 Caulobacterales bacterium | reverse complement strand
TCGCTGATGCGGATTTATCCATCCCTGTCCTATTCCACTGACGAAGGCCGCCAGGCTCATGCTTTGGATGTCTCCATGGAGGTCCTGGGCGGTGGCGCCACAAGCCGGCTTTATGTGGCCCTGGTCGAAGAGCAGGGGATCGCGGTCAGCGCCGGGCTCTCCGCTGACCTCGCGGGCATCGGCGGCGGCTCCCTCACCCTCTACGCCACCCCCGCCGACGGCGTGACCCTCGACCAACTCGAGGCCGCTGCAGACGCCGTCGTGGCGCAATTCCTCGCCGAGGGCCCCACCGAGGCCGAAACCACCCGCGCCCGCAACGCCCTGGCCGCCGGCGCTATTTATGCCCGCGACAGCCAGGAGACCCTGGCCAACGTCTTCGGCTCTAGCCTCGCAGAAGGCGAGAGCATCTCAGACATCGTGAACTGGGAAGCCAATATTCGCGCGGTGACCCCCGCTGAGGCCCTCGCGGAGGCCCGCCGGGCCTTGGATGTCAATCGATCGGTAACCGGATGGTTGCTGCCGGTCCTCGCGGCCGCGGAGGGAGGGGCATGAGCATGCCGCATGTGACGATAGGCGCGATGTCGCGCCGCTGGTTTCTGGCGCTGGCGCTGGCCTGCGCGTCCCTGCTGGCGACCCCGAAGCCGGCCCTGGCAGACGAGGCCGAAGCCCCCCGCGGCGTTCCCGTGCAGGAGCTGACCACCCCCGGCGGTCTCAGCCTTTGGCTGGTTTCCGACAGCACCGTCCCGATGCTGGTGGTGAGGGCGGCCTGGCAGGCGGGCTCCGTCGCCGAGCCTGCGGCCCTCACCGGCGTGAGCCAAGTCACGGCCTCGATGCTGACAGAAGGGGCGGGCGATCTCGACTCCAACGCCTTCAAGGTCCGTCTAGAAGAGCTGAACATGGGCCTGTCCTTCAGCGCCGGCTGGGACTGGACGACCATGACCCTCTACACCCTCACCGCCAACCGTCCGGACGCGGTGGAGCTGGCGCGCCTTGCTCTCACCCAGCCGCGTTTTGACCCCGAGCCCCTGCAACGCATTCAGCGACAGCTTGTCGTCGGCATCCGCCAGCGCGAAACCAACCCGAGCTTCATCGCCAACCTCGCCATGGATCAGGCGCTCATCGCGGGCCACCCCTATGCAACCCGTCTGACCCTTGAAGGCGTCAGCGCGATCACCCAGGACGCGCTCCGCGCCCGCTGGCGCGAGCAGTTCACCCGCGCTTCGCTGCGGGTCACCGTGGTCGGCGACATCAGCGCCGAGGAAGCGACCGCCCTTGTGGATCGCTTGTTTGGCGAACTGCCCGCCGGCTCAGGCGCAGAGACCGTGCCCCCCGTGACAATCGCCGACGCGGCCGCAGCACCGATCGTCCGGTTGTTGCCGCAGCCGCAGAGCCTTGTGCTGTTCGCCGCCCCCGGCATTCAAGACACCGATCCCGATTGGATTCCCCTCTTTGTCGCCAACCACATCCTCGGCAGCGGCGATTTCACCTCGAGGCTGATGACCGAAGTCCGCGAAGAGCGGGGCCTGGTCTATGGCGTCTCCACCTCGCCCAGCGTCCGTCAGAGCAGCGCCTTCATCCGCGGTTCCGCCCAGACCGAAAACGCCGATGTCGCCGCCGCCATCGCAACGATCCGCGAAACGATGGCCGCCTTCGCCGCCGAGGGCCCGACCCAGGAAGAGGTCGATATGGCGATCCTCTATCTGACGGGCTCGTTCCCACTGTCCCTGGACAGCAACACCGGCATCGCGGGCGTGCTCTCCGGTTATCAGACCGCAGGCCGCAGCGCCGACTACGTCAATCGCCGCAATACCTTGATCCAGGCCGTGACTCGAGAAGACGTGGCCCGGGCCGCCCGGCGGTTCTTCTATCCCGACGCGTACACTTTCGTGATCGTAGGCCAGCCGGAGGGGCTCAGCGCCGCGCCTTAACCCGCGGGCCGCGTCCGCGACGGCAGCCACAGATTGCACACGTCGATCCGGCCCGCCGGCTCGTAGAACCAGTCGTCGCGGCGGTTGCGCCGGGTCTCGACCCACGCCGCAAAGGCCGCGGTGTCTGTGCGCAGGATCTCAATCGCCCCGGCCGGGCCTCCGCCGGGAAGGGTGGAGGCAACCCGCACGCTGCGGATGCCGGTCCGTTGCCCGGGCTCCTCATAAAAGCCCAGCGCGGCGGTCCCACGCGGCAGCGCCGTCAACGCCTGCATCCCCGAAACCACGCGCCCGACCAGCGTGATGTTGCGGTCCAGATGCCGCGGCGCGTGCCCGATAACGGCGTAAAGGTCAGCCCCCGATCCCGAATCCGGCGCTGTGTCCCGGCCCACGCCGACCATCCCGTAGCAGTGGGTCATCCACATTTCGCGGCTGTTCCGCGCCACGGGGAAGCCGTTGGAAAAGCCCACCTCCCGCGCATAGACGTCCCCGTCCCGCAGCCGGGTGAACGGCACGGCCCGATCCCGCCGCCGCACAAATTCCGGCGCCAGCGTCGCCGCCGCTGCGCCTAGCGAGCGCCGGCCCGGCCCCTCGGCAGAGGGATCGCCCCACTGGGTCACATAGTTGTCCTGCACCCGATTGATCGAGAGCCCGTCATAATACCCTTCCGCCGCCAGAAGCCGGATGTTCGCCGCCATGCTCGGCGCAAAAGTCGGATTGAGCTCGATGATCACCTCCTGGCCGTCCGCCAGCGTCATGATCAGCGTGTTGTCGAGATCAAGCCCCCGCCAGTCGTCTGGCGTCGTCGCCGCCAGCACCTCTGTCGCGGTCTGCGCGGTCGCCGGCGCCGCTGAGAGCGGCGTCGCCGCCAAGCATCCGGCCAAAACCGCCGCGGTCAAAAGGGATCTGCCAGCCATGAGCGCTCTCCTGGCGCCGCGTCCCGGCGCAATCGTGTCTTATCCGTCATCATCACCGACACGAGCCCATCTGGGCAATGGCCGTTGCGCTTGACGGACGAATCCTGCGCTCATAGCTAAAGCGCATGGCTATCCGCCCCATTCTGACCGTGCCGGACCCTGTCCTGAAGCAGAAATCCAAGCCCGTGGAAGGCGGGGTGACGGACGAGCATCGCCGTCTCATGGACGACATGCTGGAAACCATGTACGACGCCCCCGGCATCGGCCTCGCCGCAATCCAGATCGGAGTGCCCCTGCGGATCATCGTCATGGACTTGGCGGGCAAGGACGAGCCCCCCGCCCCGCGTTATTTCGTGAACCCGGAGATTGTTGAAAAGTCAGAGGAAATGGCCCCTTACGAGGAAGGTTGCCTTTCTGTCCCGGACATTTACGATGATGTTGTTCGCCCAGCACGGGTGAAGCTCCGCTATCTGGATTATCATGGCGAAGAGATAACCGAAGACGCCGACGGCCTCTTCGCCGTCTGCATCCAGCATGAGATGGACCATCTGGAAGGGGTTCTGTTTATCGATCACCTGTCGCGGCTGAAGCGGGAAACCGCGGTCCGCAAAGTGCGCAAGGCCCAGCGGGACCGGTAGGCGAGCCTTGGGCGTGTTGACGCACCGGGGCAATTCCCGTTGCGATGATAGGTTAAATGCGAAATCTTGGACGGGTCGCGGCACGGCTGCGGCCGTTAGGAGGGGAAGACTTATGGCCGACGGATTCACGACCTTCAGCGCGTCCAGCGCGATCGACGCCGCCATCGCCGGTCGGGCGATGCTCTCGCACCCCTTCTATCAAGCATGGACTAACGGCCAGCTTTCGCTGGTCACCCTCCAAGAATACGCCAAGCAGTATTTCCATCACGTCGAAGTGTTCCCCATGGTGGTGAGCGCAGTTCACAGCCGCTGCCCCGACCCGAGCGGCCGTCGCGTGCTGGCGGAGAACCTCGCCGAGGAAGAAGGCCTGACCGGCCCCGGCAAGCACGACCACGCCACCCTCTGGATGCACTTTGCCCAGGGCCTCGGCGCGACCCCGGCCGAAGTCCGGTCCGTCGCCCTGAACCCCGAAACCCAGAACCTGATCGACACCTTCGCCCGCCTCTCAACCCGCTCTTATGCCGCCGGCTTGGGCGCGCTTTACGCCTATGAAAGCCAGCTGCCGGAAGTGTCCGCGAGCAAGATCGCCGGCCTGTCGGGTTATGGCGTCACCGATGAGCGCACGATCCGCTTCTTCCGCGTCCATGGCGAGGCGGATGTCGAGCACTCTGCGGTCTGCCGAGAGCTCCTCGATCGCCTGGGCCCTGAAGAACGCGCCGATGCGATCGCCGCTGGCGAAGAGCTGACCGAAGCGCTCTGGACTTTCCTGTCCGGGGTTGAGCGCACGACCGGCCTCCACTGAGCCTGATACAACGCTGAATCAGCGCGAAGGCCCTGGCGTGTCGCCGGGGCCTTTTGCCATGCCGAAAGGGCCTCACCCGTGCGCCTTGCCTTTATGGGATCCCCGGCCTTCGCCGCTCCCACGCTGCTGGCCTTGCTGGAAGCTGGCCACGAGATTGCCTGCGTCTATTCCCAGCCACCCAAGCCCGCGGGCCGAGGCCAGACCCTGCGCCCCACCGCCATCCACGCCTTGGCGGAGGCCAAAGGCCTTCTTGTCCGCACACCCCGCAGCCTCAAAATGCCGGAAGAGCAGGAGGCCTTCGCCGCTCTTAACCTCGAAGCGGCGGTGGTGGTGGCGTTCGGATTGATCCTGCCTAAGCCGATCCTGGAGGCGCCGCGTCTCGGTTGCTTTAACCTGCATGGCTCACTTCTGCCGCGTTGGCGCGGCGCCGCCCCCATCCAGCGTGCGGTCATGGCCGGCGACGCTGAAACCGGCGTTCAGGTTATGCTGATGGAGGAAGGCCTTGATACGGGGCCGATCCTCACCACCGCCCGCACCCCCATCGGTCCCGAAGACACGGCCTCCGCCGTCCACGACCGCTTGGCCGCCCTGGGGGCCCCTTTGATGGCGCAGGCCTTGGCCGACTACGCCGCCGGCCGCATCGCGCCGCAGGCGCAGTCTGAAATGGGCGTAACCTACGCCGCCAAGATCACCACTGCCGAAACCCGCATCGACTGGTCCCAGCCCGCCGCCCGTCTAGACGCTCACATCCGCGGCTTGAGCCTTTTCCCCGGCGCCTGGTTTCAGATGCCGTCAGACAAAGGCCCCGTCCGAGTCAAGGCCCTTGGCAGCCGCCTCAGCCGCGGCGGCGGCGCCCCCGGCGAGGTCCTGGACGACGCTCTCACCATCGCCTGCGGCGAAGGCGCCCTCCAACTCACCCTCCTGCAGCGCGAAGGCCGTCAGGCGATGCCCGCGCAGGACTTCCTTCGCGGCGCAGGCTTGAAGCCTGGCCACCGCCTCCTCTGAGCGAGCCTGATTGAAGCGCGCCCAAGCCATGGCTAGGGTGAGGGCGTTCGGAGCGCCGCGGGGGGCGGAAAGGGTGGTTTGCATGAAAGCGCCTTGGACGAAATTCGTTTTGGGTTGGGCCGTGAGCGCCTGTCTTGCCGTGATTGTGGCGGCCTGCTCGCCCAACGCGAATGACGGCGAGCGCCCCCCGGGCTCCGCCGCCTTGTCCGACCCCAGCAGCGCCTCCGTTGAGATCATCGAAAAGCGCTACGCCCCTGGCCAAGAAGCAGAAGCCGTCACCGGCGACATCGCCGTGTCGGAAACTTACCGTATGGACGGCGGCGGCGAGACCGTTCTCACTGTCACCGGCGAAAACGGCATGACCCTGGAAGCCCGGCTGCTCGATTCGATCAGCGGCGACGCCACGGTCGCAGGTCAACCGATCCGCAGCCTCATGGGCCTGACCGACGACGCAACGCCCTCGCATTATCGCATCAGCGCGGTGGCCGGCGGCGCGCTTTGTGGCGAGGACGCCGCCCCAACCAATGTGGTGCTCTTCGAAACCACCGGCTCCCCGCCGGAAGACCTGACCCTGCTGATCACCACCGGCGGCGCGCCGGGCGAGGCAGGCGCGGTCCTGTGTCAGGTCCTTCGCTACACCCGCTCCGGGGCGTGAAGGCGAGCGCGTTTTGGTCCGTTTTCAGCTGACGCTTGAGTATGACGGCGGGCCCTTTTGGGGCTGGCAGCGCGTGGGCGAAGACCGGATGACGGTCCAGCGCGCCCTGGAAGAGGCCCTGGAGCGCATCTTCGGCGAGATCGTCCCTGTGACCGGCGCCGGCCGCACCGACGCCGGCGTCCACGCCTCAGGCCAAAGGGCCCATTTCGATGCGCCCCGGCCGATCACCGCGTTCCGGTTGTCAGAAGCGCTGAATGCGCAACTGCGCCCGCACCCGATCGCCGTCATCGCTTGCGCCGAGGTTCCCGAGAGCTTCCACGCTCGCTTCTCCGCCATCCAGCGCGTCTATCGCTACACCATCGTCAACCGCCGCGCCGATCTCACATTGGAGCGTGGCCGCGCCTGGCGGGTGGGGCGCAAGCTGGACAGCGACGCCATGCACGCCGCCGCGCAGCGGCTGCTGGGCCGGCATGATTTCTCCACCTTCCGCGACGCGCAGTGCCAGGCCTCCAGCCCGATCCGCACGCTGGATCAGTGTGATGTCCGCCGCGAGGGCGACCACCTCTTCGTCACCGTGGCCGCGCGCTCGTTCCTTCATCGGCAGGTGCGGTCGATGGTGGGCTCGCTGGTGGAGGTCGGCTGCGGCAAGTGGAGCGCGGACGAACTGACACGCCGCCTCGACGCCTGCGACCGCGCCCGCTGCGGCCAAGTGGCCCCAGCCGCTGGCCTGTGCCTGATCGAGGTCCGTTACGACGCCCCCGCCGCCGGCAACGCGGAACAAAAAGGCGGCCTCTGATCCCAGAGACCGCCTGTTTCTATGAACGAAGTGGACCGCCGCTTATATGGAGGCGTAACGCAGCATGCGGCGCAGCTCGTCCGAACCGCCTTCGCCCGCGGCGCGGCGCTTGCGCTGGGCGCTCGGCTGATAAGCTACGCGGTTGTGCTCCAAGCAGTAGGGGCCCGAGCAGGCGGCGCGGCCGCAGAACGCAAAGCTGTTGTCCGCCGGGTCGCCGATCGGCCACTTGCACATGCGGTCATTAAGAGTGAGGACGGTGGCCGTGGCCCCAGTGTCCAGAACCAGCGGCTCCAGCACCGGCGTTTCCGGTTCATACACCGCGGTGGTGGCGACTCGCAGCCGCGGGGCCGCGGGCGAGGCAGGCGGTGCGGGCCGTGGCCGGGCCACGCGCACCGGGCGCTTCGCCGGACGGGACGGCGTGGCGCGGCCGGCGAGGCCCAAGCGGTGCACCTTGCCGATGACCGCATTGCGGGTGACGCCAGTGAGTTGTTTGGCGATCTGGGAGGCGGAAAGGCCTTCCGCCCAGAGCTTCTTCAGCAGTGCGACACGTTCGTCAGTCCAGCCCATCTGTCAGCCCCTTCGCTTGACGTGCCTAGCCCATCATCGTCGATGTGGGACGGCGGTTTGGCGACTCGCCTCATCGGCGACCCGCACTATCTATAGTACCGAAGGTTCTTGTCGGCACAAGCTGTTGTGCGTCTCTAAGCGCTCGGTTTCCACGGATAGTGCGAATCACCCAAGGGTTTTGCACAGGTTTTCCGCGGCTCCCGGTCCATCTCCACTAAGGCTTCGGCCGCTGAAAACGGAACTGGCGCAAGCTTTGTGATGGGCAATACGGTGTACGAAAGGTTAATGGGGATAACATGGCGTCTGACACGTTTTCCGCCGCCGAATCGGTCGGCGAATCGCCGAGGTCCCCGACCGCGGCCCCACATCTTGGGGCGCCTCCCGTCCCGAGGCGCTACGGCGCCGTCAACCAGGTCGGCCTCTCCACCCTCATCCGCCGTGAGGTCCGCCGTTATCTGAAAGTCCCCGGTCAGACCCTCGTCGCGCCCCTGATCTCCACGGTCTTGTTCATGGTGGTGTTCGCGCTCGCCTTCGGCGATCGCCACTGGGGGATGCTGCCCGACGTGCGCTATGTCGACGGCCTCGCGCCGGGTCTTATCATGATGGCGATCGTGTCCAACGCGTTCCAGAATTCCGCGTCCTCGATGGTGATCGCGAAAGTGCAGGGTAACGCGGTGGACTTTCTGATGCCGCCTCTGTCGGCGGGCGAACTCGCCACCGCTTTCATCATCGGCGCCGCCACTCGCGGCCTGCTCATCGGCCTTGTCGGCGTCGCAGTGGTGTCCCCCTTCGCGAACGTCGCCCCCGCCAACGCCTTGGTGGCGCTTTACTTCGCGGTCGTGGCCTCGGTCATGTTCGGCGCCATCGGCCTGATCGGCGGCATCTGGGCCGAAAAGTTCGACAACCTCGCCGCCGTCGCCAACTTCGTCATCACGCCGCTGACGTTTTTGTCCGGCACTTTCTACTCCATCGACGCCCTCGCTGAGCCGTTCTCCACCATCGGCCATTGGAACCCGGTCTTTTTCCTGATCGACGGTTTCCGCGCAGGCTTCATCGGCCACGCGGACGCCCCGCTTCTGGCCGGCGGACTGTTCAGTCTTGGGCTGACGCTTCTGCTCTGCTGGACGTGTTGGACGCTTCTGCGGAGCGGCTATCGCCTGAAGGCGTAGGCTCCTGGTCTGCGTCGGGCGCCGGTTCGCTGGCGCTCGACCACAGGCTTGAGACGATCACCCCGAAAAACAGCCCCGACCAGACGATGCTCATCATGGCTTGGGCCGCTGCGAAGGCCTTGGCGTCATGCGATGGCACATAGTCGCCGTAACCCACGGTCGCAGTGGTGATCACGGAGAAGTAAAGCGCCGTCCATGGATCGTGCAGCGTCACCCGATCCAGCGCGTCATGCACCCCGAGCTGCCGGTAGATCGCCGCATAAGCGAGCACCATCAGAAAGCACGACAGGATCAGTTGCAGGCCCTTGCTCCGCCGACGTCCCCGCGCGTGCGGCTGGGCAAAGCTCCACACCGTTTCGATGAACTCGAGAAAAATCAGGCTGACCGCGATCACCCCCAAGACGATTGGCCAGATCTCGTCTTCAAGCCTGGGCGCAAACAGGGCCGCGGCCACGAGCGAAAGGGCGACCGGCTGCAGAACCCAGCCCGTGACCCGATCCAGCCGGTCGGCGGTTGTCGAAGAAGAAGGTGAGCGCATGGCCTTGAAATGCGCCAATCCTGAGCGACCGACAATGTGATTGCGCCGTTGGGGGTTGTCCTCGGCGGCCTGACCGCCACTTCGGGGGAATGGACAAATACGCCCTCATTTCCACGATCGTTCTGGGCCTGGTTCTGGCCTTCGTGTTCGGCTTCATCGCGCAACGGCTGCGGCTGTCTCCCATCGTCGGCTATCTGGTGGCGGGCGTGGCTGTTGGGCCTCACACCCCAGGCTTCGTCGGCGACATCGATCTTGCGATGCAGCTCGCCGAGATCGGCGTCATCCTGCTGATGTTCGGCGTCGGGCTGAAATTCTCCCTCTCAGACCTTTGGAGCGTCCGCGGCGTCGCGTTGCCCGGCGCGCTTGTGCAGATTGGCGTGGCCATGGGCTTGGGCTATCTCTTCGGCATCATGACGGGGCTTCCCCCGGCCGAAAGCGTGGTCCTTGGCGTGTCGCTTTCGGTGGCCTCAACCGTGGTGCTTTTGCGCGCCCTCGAAGAACGCAAACTCACCAAAACAGAAGAGGGGCGGCTCTGCGTCGGCTGGCTCGTGGTCGAAGATGTCGTCATCGTCTTGGCCATCGTGCTCCTGCCCACCCTGGTCGCCATCGGCGACGGTGGCCAGGTCTCATCTGACGCGGCTTTGCGCCTGGTCGAAACCCTGCTCAAGATCGCGGCTTTCGTCGCCCTAATGCTGGTGGTGGGGGCGCGGGTGTTTCCCTGGCTTATCGTCCAGGTCGCCCATACCAAATCCCGCGAATTGCTCTCGCTCGGCACCATCGCTCTCGCCTTGGGCGTGGCCTACGCCGCCTACGCGATCTTCGACGCGTCCTTCGCGTTGGGGGCGTTTCTTGCGGGCATCATGCTGAACGGCACCAAGTTCACCCACAAGATCGCCGAAGACAGCCAGCCTCTGCGCGACACGTTTGCGGTCTTGTTCTTTGTTTCGGTGGGGATGTTGTTCAACCCGATGGCTCTGGTGGAGCAGCCTCTCGCCATCGCCGCGGTGTTGGGCATTGTGGTCTTGGGCAAAGGGCTCGCCGCTCTCGCCATCACCATGCTGTTCAAGCTCCCGCTCAAGACGGGCCTTTTGGTCGCCGCCGCCCTTGCCCAGATCGGAGAGTTCTCCTTCGTGTTGGCGGGCCTTGGCCGGCTTTTGGGCGTGATGAGCGACGAGACCTACAACTTGATCCTGGCGGCGGCGCTGTTGTCGATCGCGATCAATCCGCTGCTCTTTGTGGCGGTGGAGCGGTGGGAGAAACGGCAGGCGACGCCGGTTTAAAGCGTAGGTGCAGGGACGCTTAGGGCGTCTTCCCCCGGCGATGAAAAACGTCAGAAAGCCTAAGCCCAAAGTGCCGAGGGCGCTGAGAAACAGTGTCGAGATCAACCGATGGCGCGCTTTGTGCGGCTCCGGCGCCGCCTCGCCCTTAAAGAACTCCACCCATCGCCCGAAAGGATCGCGGACCTTCAGCGCCATCGGATGGCGCTGCAGAAACATCACCATCATGACCCAAGAGACCGCCATCAGGACAAAGCCCGCCTGCAAGGCCATCAAAGAAAGGCCCAGGATTATCGCTGCTCCCCACTTTGAGTGCGGGACGCATGCCTTGGCGTGGCGCTGATGAGAAAAGGGTCGGGCCCGAGCCCCGCTTTAAGCCCCACCCTTGACGCCGCCCCCCCTTTGCCCTCATAGCCGCGCATCCCCCAAAAGCGCCCTGCTTTTGGGGCCGAACCCGTTTGGAGTTCCCGCCGATGAGCGCTGCGCCTTCGCCGATCCTTCCCGTCTATTCCCCGCCGGACGTCGTGTTCGAGCGTGGCGAGGGCGTGTGGCTGACGGCGACCGATGGGCGACGCTATCTGGATTTCATCGCCGGGATCGCCGTGAACGCCCTCGGCCACGCTCACCCCAAGCTTGTGGACGCGCTGACGGATCAGGCCGGCAAGCTCTGGCACCTGTCCAACATGTTCCGCGTGGCGGGCCAGGAAGAGCTGGCCAAGCGCTACATCGAAACGAGCTTCGCCGATTTCGTGTTTTTCACGAACTCCGGCACCGAAGCCATCGAGGGCGCGCTGAAAACCGCCCGCAAATACCACAGCGCCAATGGCGAGCCCGACCGGATCGAGATCATCGGCTTCCAGGGCAGCTTCCATGGCCGCTCCTACGCCGCGATCAACGCCTCGGGTAACCCGAGCTATCTGGAGGGCTTCGGCCCCCGGCTTCCGGGCTTCATGCAGGTCCCGTTCGGCGACCACGACGCCCTGACCAAGGCCATCGGCCCGAAAACGGCCGCGGTGATCCTCGAGCCCGTCCAGGGCGAGGGCGGGGTCCGCGCGGTTCCCGACCAGTGCCTCCAGGGCCTGCGCAAAATGGCCGATGAGCAGGGCTTCTTGATCATTTTCGATGAAGTCCAGTGCGGCGCGTCGCGGAGCGGCAAGCTCTGGGCGCACGAATGGGCAGGCGTGCAACCCGACATCATGGCGGTGGCCAAAGGCGTCGGCGGCGGCTTCCCGATGGGGGCGTTCCTCGTCAACGAAAAGGCCGCCAAGGGCATGACCCGCGGCGTCCACGGCACCACCTTCGGCGGCAACCCACTTGCCATGGCGGTGGGCCTCGCCTGCTTTGAAGAGCTTTCCAAGCCCGAGTTCTTGGAGCACGTTACCGCGATGGCGAACCATTTCGGCCAAGCGCTGGAAGGTCTCAAGGACCGCTATCCGGGTCTTGTGCTTGAGGTTCGCGGCAAGGGCCTGTTGCGCGGCCTGAAGCTCAGCGTGGATCCCAAGCCCCTGCAGAGCGTGGCGCGGGAGAAAGGCCTGTTGGTGGGCGTCGCCGGCGACAACGTGCTGCGCTTCGCCCCGCCGCTCATCATCGAGCCCGACCACGTGAGCCAAGCCATCGCCATCCTCGATGCGACCTTGGCGGAAGCCGCGAAGGCCCGGGCCTGATCCGGATGCGCCATTTCCTGGACATTGCGCCGCTGCCGAAGGCGGCGCTGCGGGCCATTCTGGATGAGGCGCATCGGCGCAAAGCCTCTCGCGTCGGCCGGCCGAAAGGCGCAGTCGA
>JBILVS010000227.1:0-3436 GCA_044370335.1 Caulobacterales bacterium | reverse complement strand
GCCGCCGAACGCGGCGAACGCACTTTCCAAGCCTCGTCATTTTGGACGCCGATTGACACCGCAATACCCATCTGCCGCAGAAGCGGAGCGCCCTCGATCTCTGGGCGACCGAAATCGCACGAATCACGGCAGGTCGGGGCCAGGACGCGGACAGGGCCGCCTGACTGGGCTTGAAAATACCGTCTATTGGTATATATTGGCATGATGTCAAAGAACACCTCTATCACCCTCGGCGATCACTTCACGGACTTCATCGATCAACAGATCACCGCAGGGCGGTTCGGATCGGCGAGTGAGGTTGTGCGCGCAGGTCTCCGGTTGCTCGAAGAACGCGAGGCGAAATTGAAGGCGTTGCAGGCAGCCCTTGTGGAAGGCGAGCAAGGCGGCGAAGCTACCGACTTCAGCTTCGACACCTTTGTCACGCGCAAACGCAAAGCGAGCAAATGAGCCGCTATGTTCTTACAAGGGCGGCGGTTCGCGACTTGGATCAAATCTGGGATTACACGGCGGAGACGTGGTCCGTCGAACAGGCTGAAAGCTATGCTGGCGACCTCAAAGCGGCGTGCTAAGCTTTGGCATGCGGCGATAGGACTGGCCTACGCGTCGATGATATCCGTCACGGTTATCGAAAGCTTTCTGTCGGCGCACACTTCCTTTTCTACCGCGTCCGAGGTGATGACGTGATCGAAGTCATACGTCTTCTCCATCAACGCATGGAACTCCCCTCGCATCTCTGAGCTAACTTGACTCAAACGTGTGCTTCAGACTTTCGCCGCCGCCTTCGGGTCTTAGCTTCAACGGGTCTTGCAGACGCGCTCCATCTGTCACGTCAGAAGCGGGATCGGCGGGGGCTGCCGGCGGTTCGCTCAGCCCCTGAAGAGCTCCCGAAGCGTCCCTCAAAGGTCAAGGGCTGTGCCCGCGGGCTGATCGGGGTCGGAGGCGGCTGTCGCCGTCCGGTTCCGGGAACTCTCTGACCGTGAGGCCGCGCTGCGGGCCGGGGCCGCCATCAGCACCGCGCACGCCATAGCGAGGCACGCGATGGCGGCTGTACGCCCCGGATAATCGACGATGCTATGGACAAAGAGCACCCCCAAAGCAACGCTTGCGGCCCGGCGCAGACGCACATCCTCAAGATCGGACGCTGACCAAACATGAACAGAAGCCGCGATCCACCATCCCACGCCCGCGACGAGCAGCACAGCCCCCAAGGCCCCAAACTCCATCAAAGTCTGCAGATACTCATTATGGGCCATGTTGACGAAGGTGTTATCGACAGTTTGGGGGTCTTCAAAGGCGCGATAGGCCTCCTCGAAGCTCCCAAAGCCTGATCCCAAGGGCCAATAGGATGTGATCGCCTCCCAAGTGGTGGCGAAGATCAGCTTGCGGGGCTCGTCGCTTGTAAACATCCCCTCGGGGCGCTCAAGGCCAAGCATGGCGAGCAGCGGGCTATGCCAGAGGGCGAGCCCCGCGCCAAAAAGACCAAGCCCCAGAGCGAGGGCGGCTGCGCCATGCCGCCAAGTGATCTCTTTGCCCCGATAGACAAGAAAAGACACGCCGACGACGGGTCCCAGCATCCAATAGCCAAACTCAGAGCCTGCAGCGATCACCCCGACGGTGAGCAGGAGGGCGGCGGCGCCCACGATCGCGGCGAGCCCCAGATCGCGATCCCCCACCGCCCAGCCAAACCGCACCCGCGAGGCGGCCGCAGCGAGGAACGGCGCAGCCATCAGCATCAGGCTCGCCTGGTGATTGACATTGGAGAAAAACCCCACAGGCCAGCCGATATTGGTGCTTTCATAGAGATAAAGCCCCCCGCCCCAGCCAAGAAAGGCCTGCACAAGACCAAACAGGCACGCCCCGCAAGCCATCAGCACCACGCCCCAGCGCAAGGCTTGGCTGAAGGCGCTGAAACCCAGCGTGAGCCCCAGGACCAAGACCGCAAGGGGGGGCAAAAACCCTGCCATTGCGAGCAGCGTCGCCGACGGCGTTAGCGACAGGGGCAGGGCCGGCAGGGGAAGGCCCAAAAGCCCAAAGCCCGCAGCGACGCTGTCGCGTCCGGGAAACTGCGTCCAGAGGGCGGCGGGGAGCGGGATCAGCTGCAGAGCCCCCAAGAGAGGGCCGGCAAGAGCGAGCACGCCCAGAGCGAGAAGCAGAGGCGGCAAGGAGCGCGGGTCAAGACGGCCTGCTGAGAGAAGCGCCGCAGCCATGGCCAAAACCGCGATCATCTGCAGGATCAGGTTCGGCAGGATGGCTTCACGGCTTGCGCCCCCTAGGACCAGCGCCAGGACCAAAAACGCAGGGGTGATAAGGCCGATGACGGTCTCGCTGCGCCAGAGCGAGGGGGTGTTGCTTTTGCGCGCGCTCATGGGTCCACCGCTTCAAGCGACGCCGCGCCGATGGTGGCGCGGGTACGCATGGGAAATTCCCCCGGCGCGCCAATCAGCGAAAGCCGTTGCCCCTCGCACCCCGTAGCCGGAACCTCAATCACGGCTTCAACCCGGGTGGGCGCTCCGCGGAAGCCCGCCCGCTGCGTCCTGCCCAGCATAGCGCCCGTGTCGGCGCAACTGATCTCCCACACGATCCCAGCGCCCCGCTCCTGCCCGTCCCCGGACACCGTGCTCGAAAACCGGTAAAGACCAGGCCGCAACAGCATCAATTGCGTCAGAAAGCTTTGCCGGCCTCGGCCATTATAGGAGACGAGCAAGCCGGTCTCTGTGCTTCTAGAAATGCCTTGGGCGGTGTAGGTCCAATTAAAGGGCGGGGGGGCCACGATATCCTCAAAGCGCGGATTGAAGGGCCATGAGAAGTCCCCTTGGAGGTCTTGGGGCAGAAGCGACAGCCACATGATGAAAGCGACGGTGGCGCCGCGCTCCTGCAGGGCGCGGTCAACGAGGATCGCCTGCGCCGCCCGGTCGGTGCGATTGATCTCAAGCAGCAGGGGCAAATCGGAGTGCACCCGGGTGAGATGCGCCAAGATCGCCGGCGCAGCGGCGTCCGCAGCGAGCGCCTCTGACGCCATCCATTCCCGCCCCTCTTCCGTCTCAGCGAGCGCCGCGATCGCATCGAGATAGGCTCCGGCCCGGGGCGGATCGAGGACCACGAGGCGTGACAGGCGCGCGAGCGCCGTCTCAGTGCGGTTCTGCGCCATGGCGGCGGACGCGCTCAAAGCCAAACTGGCCTCTCGCCGTGGATTGCGGGCGATGGCGGCCTCCAAGAGCCGCTCCGCATCCGCAAGGCGCGCCTCAGAGAGCGCCGCGGCCCCCGCATAGGTCAAAGCGAGATCAGAGATAGGGGCAGCCCGCAACAGCGTCTGCGCATCGCCCAAGCGGCCCCACCCTGCCTCTTCGCCTGCGTCTTGGACCAAAAGCTGAGCGAGCGCCCGCGGTTGGGCTGGGTTAAGAGCCAAGGCGGTCTGCGGCGCCCCCGGCGCCAGGAC
>JBILVS010000226.1:0-3501 GCA_044370335.1 Caulobacterales bacterium | reverse complement strand
TGGAAGAAGGTCTCGCCACAGAAGTGCTGGAAGTATGGGTTCTCCACCCAGGCCGCACACACCGCTTCATCGGACAGGTTCTTGATCTGGCCCAGCAGGTGCAACCCAACCATCAGCCGCACCGGCAAGGCAGGCCTGCCACGCTCGGCCACGAACCGACCAGCAAACCGGGCATCCAGTTCCACCCAGTCGATCCGGGCTGCCAGCTTCACCAACGGATGGCGCGCATCGATGATCGACGTCAGCCGTTGCCGGAACAAATCATCAGGCGCATCGGCCACAGGCGGCTTGGGACGCATCGGCGGTTCCTCACATAAGGCGATCCCACTGAATCAGCACCGCCCCACCAGCGCCACCCCTCTCGTGCAGCCGCGCACCAAAATCGCAAGGAAATCACATCAATCACCCAAAACCTTGCAAACCACTATACTTCAAGACACGGAACAGTCATTCAAATACAATCACTTGGGCGTTGTTCACGGGCGACCATACTGCAGCTTCGGGCCGACGATAATCAAGTCCGACGCTTTCGCAGAGTGGATCGATAATCTGCGAGACCGCGCTGGAGCCGCTCAAGTGCTTCGCCGACTGGCGCGGTTGGAACGCGGCAATCCCGGGAATGTAGCACCCGTTGGCGAAGGCCTGAGCGAGCTAAAGATCGATTTTGGGCCAGGCTATCGCGTCTATTTTGGTCAGCGCGGCGATGAGTTGGTGATCATTCTTTGTGCAGGTGACAAGTCCAGCCAAGACCGCGACATCAAGGTGGCCAAGAAACTTTGGAGCGAGTGGAAGGAGCAAAACGGATGACAAAAACCAAGTTTACCCCTTTCGATGCTGCAGACCACATCAAGACTGCCGAGGATGCGGCCCACTATCTCGACGCCGTGCTTGCCGACGGTGACGCCAGCGAAATCGCTGATGCGATCGGCGTCGTGGCCCGATCTCAGGGCATGGCGGCGATCGCTGAGCAGAGCGGGCTGTCGCGCGAAACGCTCTATCGCACGCTCAGTGAAGTCGGCAACCCGAGGCTGGCGACGCTTATCAGCGTCTTACGGGCCATGGGCCTTCGACTCAGTGTGGCCGCCACGTAGGGACTTGATAGCGAGCTCGGGCTTGTCGTTCGATCCCAACAGCGGCCGTCAGCGCTGCTCCCCGATCAGCGGCGGGGAAGCAGACCTTCGCAGAGGCGGCAAAGGCGTCTATTGCTCAATCCTGGTTGTATCTGTAATTCAAATGCATTACACCCGTCGAGGGACCCAGGAGCCTCAGACATGACCGCCACAGCATTGGTGCAGACACGCATTGACCCCGCAGTGAAAGATCGCGCCACAGAAGTGCTCGCAGCCATGGGCATGACCGTTTCTGATGCCGTGCGCGTTCTCTTGACGCGGACCGCGCGGGAAGGCGCGTTGCCTATCGAACTTCTGGTCGACGAAGCGGCTCATGATGCCTGGTTCCGCAAGAAGGTGCAGGAGGCACTCGACGATCAACGCGCCGCAATACCGAATGAGCAAGTAAAGGCGCGTTTTGAAAAACGCCGCGCTGCGGCCCTAAAAAATTCAGAACAAGGCAAGCCGTGAAGATCGAGTGGACGCCAGCAGCGCTGGCAGACCGGGACGCAATCTTCGACTATATCGAGGCCGATAGCCCGCTTGCCGCGATCTCCGTTGACGAGCGTATCGAGGCTGCCGTGGAGCGTCTTATAGATTTCCCGGAAAGCGGTAGGCCGGGCCGCGTTGAAGGGACGCGTGAACTTGTGATGACAAATGCGCCCTACATTCTGCCCTACCGGATTCTGGACGACCGGGTCTGCATCTTGCGCGTACTACACAGTGCCCGACTCTGGCCGGACAAGCTGTCCAACAACGAGTAGGCGACCGCTAGGTAGAAGGCAGGGTCATCTACGCGCGGCAACATCCCAAGACCGGAAGTTCGACTTCACTGGCCAGAAGGCGCCCGAAAACAGACCTATGCCCCAAAAGTCCTCTCGGCAAAAACTCTTGAGCGTTCTTGGACGCCGGCCCCGCTGCGGCGTCTGTCATGGCTCTGTTGGCCGGCGTCGAGGAACGGCGAGGGAACGAAACCGCGGGGTGCGCGTGCGCGGCTATGGGGATTGTGGCGTCGCGGGTCCTGCAGGCGGGTCGGATCGACCGCGGCGCGATCTTGGCGAGGGTCCCGCCGACCGCCGTGGCGGGCTTGGCGATGAAGCGCTTGGCTGTTGCAGGACTGATCCGGGGCTCTTCTGGCGCTGTTTTCGGAGCGCCGCGGGCGTGTGGCCGCGATCGCCGCAGCCGGCGGCGTTGTTTGGGGCGGATGCACGATCGGGGGCGCGGCCATGGGCTTGGATCATGAGCTGTCGATCGGCTGAGGGCCCATCGGCGCGCAACGGAAGCGCTGCGGTCGCGGCAGGGTCTCGATCAGCACCAACCGGCCGCCGCAGCAGCGGCACGCAGCGACCAGCGGCGGATCCGGCTCTGCGGCCTGGTCGGACGTCGGCTGTGGCGACGGCGGCGGCGACGGCGGCGGCGACGGGGCGACGTTGAGCGCCGCGCGGGCCTTCGCAAGCGCGTCTGCGCGCACGCCGTTGGCGAGGAAGCCGACATGGCGGATGCGGTGAAAGCCGTTGGGCAAGACGTGCAGCAGAAAGCGTCGGATGAATTCGAAAACCTCCAAAGTCATCGTCCCGTAGCGGGCCGCCCCGTCTTTTCGGTAGTCCTTGACCTTGAAGCTCACCCGTGCGCCGTCGAAGGCGATGAGCCGGCTGTTGGCGATCGCAACGCGGTGGGTGTAGCGGGCGAGGTAGCGCAGCACCTGCTCGGGCCCGGCGAAGGGCCGCTTGGCATAGACGACCCAGTCAGCATGCCAGAGTGGCTTCAGATGCGCCTTGAAAGCCGTGGGGTTCCGTCCGGCTCAGCTCAAGACGGTTCAGCGTGCTCTTGCCGGCCACAGGTGCGCAGTCCGACCGATTGGCGGAGAGCTTACCGGCCAGCACCGCCATCACCGGATCATGACGCAGGTGATCGTGGTCGTTGAGGTCCTCATAGCCGAGCGCAAGACCAAAGACGCGCTGGCCAACCAATGTCGACACATCATTCTCGATCAGGTCGGCGCGGCGGTGATCGGTGAAGCATGCCGCGAAGCGTTTGACCAAGCTGATCCGGCTGTCGGTCGCTCCAAGCAGCAGCCCGCCGGCATCCGAGGTGACCGCGCCGCCATAAAAGGCAGCCACAACTTTACGAGTCTCGACCCTGGAAAAACCGAACAAATCAGACGTACACTCTGTTTGCATCGGGGATGCCTTTCGCTCTGCGCTTTGACTTTGTCGCAAAACGAAATTCTCAGAGTTCGCGCCCCGATGCACTCCCTACCTGTGAGATATCCGGGCTTCTGTAATGGGCCCTGGATTGTCAATCCCTTGTTTCCTTCCGCCCTGATCCGACCCGCCGAGGTCTTGCTTCTGTCCGCAGTCGGCGCTTGGCCGCTGCATGATGGGATCTGATG
>JBILVS010000225.1:0-3559 GCA_044370335.1 Caulobacterales bacterium | reverse complement strand
GGAAAACGCCCTAAACCACGTTGCGACCATACGGGCTCGGCCAAAAGCGTCGCAACGTGGTCAAGGATTAACACTGGGGCGTTTTCCGACGTTTCCGGCCGATTCCAAAAGGTCGGAAAACGCCCTAGGCTCATCCACCAGGGGATTATTGTCATGGCGCCGCCCGCTGACATCGCCTTGTCCGCCTCGTTTGTCGGGGATTGGGACACCATGGACGTCCGCAAATATGCCGATGAGGATCTGGAAGTCGCGGCCCTTCTCGAAGAAGCGCCGCTCAGCTCCAGCGAGCGGCCCGCTGTGCAGGCGCGGGCAAAGGCGATCGTGGAAACCGCCCGACGCATCAAACGCCGCAAGGGGATGATGGAGAGCTTCCTGGAAGAGTTCGGGCTTTCCACCCAGGAAGGCCTTGCGCTGATGTGCCTGGCCGAAGCGCTCCTTCGGGTCCCGGACGCGGCGACGGCGGACAAGCTGATCGCGGAAAAGATCAAAGACGGGCGCTGGGGCGAGCATGTCGGCAAGGCCGGCCATTGGTTGGTCAATGCTGGGACCTGGGGGCTTATGCTGACGGGGCGGCTGGTGGCGGCGCCGTCGGAGAAAGACATCGTGGCCACAATCACGCGGCTCTTGCAGCGGGCGGGAGAGCCCGTGGTGCGGGCCGCGGCGATGCAGGGGATGCGGATCCTGGGGGAGCAGTTCGTGCTCGGGCGCTCGATCGAGGAAGCGCTGAAGCGCGGCGAGGGGCAGCAGCGGGCGGGGGCTGCAACCACGTTCTCGTTTGACATGCTGGGCGAAGGAGCGCGGACCGCGGCGGACGCCGAGCGGTATCTGGCGTCTTACGCCGCGGCCATCGACGCCGTGGGGCGGCATGAAGCGGAGGCGAGCGATCCCACGCCCGCGGGGCGTTCGGGGTTGTCGGTGAAGCTCTCGGCGCTGCATCCGCGCTATGAGGCGAGGTTGCAAGAACGGGTGATGGCGGAGCTTTACCCCAAAGTCCGCCAGCTTGCGGTGCAAGCCAAGGGCTATAACCTCGCGCTGTGCCTGGACGCGGAAGAAGCGGATCGGTTGGCGCTGTCGCTGAAGCTGTTGGACCGGCTGGCGGCGGACCCAGCGCTCGAGGGCTGGGACGGGCTTGGGATTGCGGTGCAGGCCTATCAGAAGCGCGCGCGGGATGTGATTAACGCGGTGGCGGCCCTGGCGCGGGCGCGGGGGCGCACTTTGATGATGCGGCTCGTCAAAGGCGCCTACTGGGACGGTGAGGTGAAGAAGGCGCAGCAGGCGGGGCGGCCGGACTATCCGGTGTTCACCACCAAGGCCGCGACGGACGTGAGCTATCTCGCCTGCGCCAAGCTGATGCTCGCCAACGCCGACGTGCTCTCCTGCGCCTTCGCCACGCACAATGCCCATACGGTCGCAGCGATCGTTCATCTCGCGGACGCGGCCGGGGTTTCGGACTACGAGTTCCAGCGGCTGCACGGCATGGGCGAAGCGCTTTACGCTGCGGCTGGTTTGGAGCGCCCCGTGCGGGTCTATGCCCCTGTTGGGGGGCATGAGGACCTGCTGCCCTATCTCGTGCGGCGGCTGTTGGAGAACGGCGCCAACACAAGCTTCGTGCACAGCTTCCTCGATGACAGCGTGAGCGCCGATCTTGTGGCGGCGGACCCGATTGCGGCCTTGGCGGCGGCGCCGGGGCGACATCGGCGGTTGCCGCCGCCGCGGGGGCTTTATGGGCCGAGCCGGGAGAACCCTTTGGGGGCGGACCTCGCGAAGACGGCGGATCGGGCGCTGCTGACGGGGGCGGTGGGCGTGCTTCGGCGATCGCCGATCGCGGCGGCGCCTTTGGTATCGGGCGCTGAGGGGCACGGGACCGCGCGCCCGGCGGCGTCGCCCTCGGCGCCGGGACGCAAGGTGGGGACCGTGGTCGAAGCAAGCCCGGCGCAGGTCACAGCCGCAATCGCTGCGGCGCACGCCTATCAGCGGCAATGGAACGCGCTTGGGGCCCTGAAGCGGGCGGCGATTCTGCGCAAGGCGGCGGACGCCTTGGAGGCGGGGTCGGCTCGTTTCATCGCGCTGATCGCGGAAGAGGCGGGCCGCACCTACGCCGACGGCGTCGACGAGGTGCGGGAGGCGGTGGATTTTCTCCGCTACTACGCGGCGGAGGCCGAAACGCATTTTGCGCGGGCCCTGACGTTGCCGGGGCCAGCGGGAGAGACCAATCATCTCGAGCTCATGGGTCGGGGCGTGTTCGGCTGCATCGCGCCGTGGAACTTCCCGCTCGCGATTTTCCTGGGCCAGGTCGCGGCGGCGCTGGCCGCAGGGAACACGGTTTTGGCCAAGCCCGCGGAGCAGACCCCGCTTGTGGGTTTTGAGGCGGTGAAGCTTCTGCACGCGGCGGGCGTGCCGTTTGACGCGCTGCACTTCCTGCCCGGGGGCGGACGCATCGGGGCGGCGATCGCGGCGGACCCGCGGGTGGCGGGCATCGCCTTTACCGGCTCGACGGCGACCGCGCGGCGGATTGCGCAGACGCTGGCCACTCGCGAAGGCCCGCTCGCGACACTGATCGCGGAGACCGGCGGGCTTAACGGGTTGTTTGTCGACACCACGGCGCTGAAGGAGCAGGTGGTGGACGATGCGCTGTTATCTGCGTTCGGATCAGCGGGGCAGCGGTGCTCGGCGCTGCGGGTGTTGTTCCTGCCCGAGGCGACGGCGGATGCGATCCTTGAAACGCTGACGGGCGCCCTGGCGGAACTGAAGCTCGGCGATCCGGCTGATCCGACCACGGACATTGGCCCGGTGATCGATGCGGATGCGCTTGCGATGCTGAAGGCGCACAAGGCGCGGATGGCGGCAGAAGCGCGGATCGTGGCGGAGGCGGGGCCGGTTCCGGCGGAGGGGTATTTCTTTGCGCCGATGATCGTGGAGCTGCACTCACTTAATCAGCTTACGGAGGAAATCTTCGGGCCGATCCTGCATGTGGTGCGGTATGATCCGGCCGCAATCGCCTCCGTCGGCGCGCAGCTCGCGGCGAAAGGTTTCGGCTTGACGCTGGGCGTTCATTCGCGGCTTGAAAGCTTCATGCAGCAGGTGATCGCTTCGGTTCCGGCAGGGAACGTTTATGTCAATCGCTCTTTGATTGGGGCGGTTGTCGGGGTGCAGCCCTTCGGGGGCCTGGGCTTATCGGGCACTGGGCCAAAAGCGGGCGGACCCCATTATCTTCTGCGCTTCGCCGCGGAGCGCACGATCACCGTCAATGTCGCGGCGCAGGGCGGAGACCCCGCGTTGCTCAATCTTTGATCCAGGTCGTTGTCCCTTCATGAGCGAACCAACCAACATCACCCCTTTTCGGCCTCGCCCCAAGCCGCCCCCGCCGAGGGGGTCTCGCGGGTTTGACCCGCAGCGGCCGCAGCACAAGGTGCTGCTTATGCACGGGCTGACGGCCGTGGCGTTTCTGTTGAACTTTTTTCTCGCTTTCCCGCTCAGCCTGATCGGCCTCGCTGCAGGGATCGCGGCGGTCGCGATCGCGCAATCCAATCGCCGGGATGGGATGCCGTGGGCGCAGACG
>JBILVS010000085.1:0-12647 GCA_044370335.1 Caulobacterales bacterium | reverse complement strand
GACGAACTCGTCAAAGCCTGTGGGACGCAGGGCGCGGTCGGCGGCCTCTCCAGGCTGGCGGTCAGCGGTGACGAGGCGGGCGGGCTCAGACATGGGGCGACCTGCTCCGTTCTGGATTAGTTCTCATTCGCATACACCGATTTGGCGGCGGGGTCACGCCATGCCCCGCTTCCTGCGCCCCTTGGCCACAAGGGCGGCCACCTCGGCCGCCAGGGCAGGATCGGTTATCATGGCCGCCTGCAGCTTGCGGATCGCGCTCGTCACGGTGAGGCGATTGCGATGGTCATAAGCCTTGGCGATGGACAAGTGCGAGAATCCTCCGACCTCCATGGCCAGATCCATGGCGAACAGACGGGCCCTCAGGAGCTTGGCGGTGCGGCCACGCCCCAGGACGTCTTCCATCGGCACGCCGGTTTTATCGGCTATAAAGGCCGCAAAAAAGCGGATGGGGCGCAATGTATCCATGGAAGCCATGGGGTGAGGACTAGCAGGCTCAAGCGCGGGTGTCGTTCACCTCTTTCAGCGCGGCGCGGATCAAATCTGTGGACGCGGCGTCAGGCCCTAGGGCCTTCGCGGCGCCGGCGACGGCGCGGGTGGCGGTGTCGCGGTCGAGGCCCAAATTGAGGAGCGCTGAGACCGCTTCGGCGCGGGCGCCTGTGGAGGCGGGCGCCGGCGCAGGGGCGGCGATGGCTTCGGCCAGCGTCGCATGCGCCAGGAAGCCCCGCGGCGGCGCCTTGCCGGCGAGCTCGGTGACGATGCGCTGGGCGAGCTTTGGCCCCACCCCATTGGCGCGGGCGAAGGCGGTTTTGTCGGCGATGGCGATGCTGTCGGCGATCTGGGCGGGGCCGAGGGCGTCGAGGATCGCCAGCGCCACTTTGGCGCCGACGCTTTGGACGGTTTGGAGCTGAACGAACCAGCCGCGCTCTTCTTCGCTCAGAAAGCCGAACAGCCGGATGGCGTCTTCGCGAACCTGGGTTTCGATATGCAGGACCGCCGCTTCGCCGATTGAAAGCCGCGCCAAGGTCCGGGCGCCGGCGAAGGCCACATAGCCAACCCCATTCACGTCGATGAGGGCCGCTTCCTCGCCAATGGCGGCTACGGTTCCGCGCAATAGTCCGATCACGAGTTCAGCCTCCTGCGCGCTTTTTGAAGCCGCCATGGACAGCATGGCAGATCGCCACGGCAAGCGCATCGGCGGCGTCGGCGCCGGCGTCGCCACAGGCGGGTAAAAGGCGCCTGACCATGAAGGCGATCTGGGCTTTGTCGGCTTGGCCTGTGCCGACGACGGCTTTCTTGATGGTGGCCGGTGGGTATTCGCCGGCCAGAAGCCCGGAGCGGGCGACGGCAACCATGACGGCGCCTCGGGCCTGACCCAAAGCGAGGGCGGCGCGGGGATTGGCGTTGACGAAGGTTTCTTCGACCGCGGCTTCGTCGGGTTTGTGGGCCGCGATGACTTCTTCAAGGCCCAGGCAGATCGCGGCCAGGCGTTCGGCGAGAGATTTTTTCGGGTCGGGCGCTATGACGCCGTGGGCGAGATGTGACAGCCGGGAGCCTTCGCTGACGATCAGGCCCCAGCCACAGCGGTTAAGGCCCGGGTCGACGCCCAAAATGCGCAGGCTTGTTTGCATTGAACCCGCTTGAAGGGCGCTGCGTTAAGGGAGGTTTAAAATGCCTTGGCCGGCGCCAGAACACCCGGCGCAGGGCGAGCCGCGACGGCGAGCTTGGCGGCGACGATGACGTAAAGCAGCCAAAAGACGTTTTGCGCCAGAAGGTAGCTCTCGCTGAAACTGTAAACGAGCGTCATGGCGAGAAGGACCGGCGGATAGACGCCGGCGATGGGATCAAGGCCAAAGCGCGCGGCGCGGACGATCATCACGGTCAGTTGGATCAGCACCAGGATCAGGCCCAAGCGGCCGACGGCCAGCATGATCTCCAGCCAGCCATTGTGGGCGCCGATGACATTCCAGGCGACGTCGCGCTGCACCCAGAAGCGGGGGCCGTGTTCATCGACCCAGAAGGCGCCAAAGCCATAGCCAAGCCAAGGGCGCTGATCGATGGCGCGGTTGAGGCTTTCCCAGATGTCCGTGCGGCCGGTGAGGGTCAGATCGCGGCCGATGATCTCGACGAGGACTTGCGGCGCCAGGAAGATCAGGCCCGCGATCAGAATAGCCACGGACAACGCGCCGGCGCCCAAGACCACCATGGCCACCGGGCCGCGGCGCATCATCCAGAACAGGGTCAAAGCGGCCGTGCCGGCGGCGAGCGACAGCAGCGCTGTGCGGCCGGTGGAGAACAGAATGAGGAGGACCGCGCCCGCGAAGCCGGCCAAGGCCCAAGGGCGAAGGCGGCGGTCCAGAACTGCGGCGCTCAGCATTACTCCGCAACCGAACGACATGATCGAGGCGAGCGTGTTTTTGTGGGTCCACAGGCCTGACCAGGCGCCGGGGTGTTCATCCCGCATCACGTGCCAGGGGGAGAAGAACAAGGCGAAGATGAAGCAGCCGATAACCATGGCGATCCAGGCCCAGGTGAGGAGCTTCAGGAGCTGGCGCCAGTCGTAGCGGGCGGCGAGGTAGACGCTGAAGGCCATGCCCATCGTCAGGCCGAAGGCGCGGCGGAGCGTGTCGCCAGGCGCCACCGACCACTGGAACGACAGCCAACAAAGGGCGACGACAACGCAGAGCAGCCCCACTCGGGGCGCCAAGGCCAGCAGGCTGCGCCACTCTCGGAGCACCACCACCAGCAGGAAGGCGTAAACCGGCAGCCACATGACCCGGGCGATGGGCTGGGGCTCAAAAATGCCCTGGCTCACGAAGATCGCTGCGAAGAGCGGTTCGGTCATCTGCATGAGGCACAGGCCCGAAGCCACCCACTCCCAGGCGGGGATCGGGCGCGCCGCCGGGATTGGGGCGGCGTCTGCGCGAAAGGCGCCTGCATCAACGGCCGTCATGAGCCGCAGGATTAAGCCTGCGGCCTTAAGATTTCACAGACGGGCCGGGGTTTCAGGCGTCCAGGTTCGCCAGGGCCTCTTCGGTCATCTCGAAATTGGCGTAAACATTCAGGACGTCGTCGAGGTCATCAAGGGCCGACAAGAGCTTCATGAGGGCAGTCGCCGGTTCGCCTTCGATCGGGATCGTTGTGCGGGGGCGCCAGACGATCTTGGCGGACGCGGGGGCGTTGAAGCGCGCCTCGAGGGCCGCTTGGACCTCGGCCAGGGCCGGGACGCCGCAGAGCACGACATGCTCTTCTTCTTCCGTCACGCAATCGTCGGCGCCGGCCTCGATAGCGGCTTCCAGCATCGCGTCTTCAGCGGCGGCAGCCATAGGATAGCGGATTTCGCCGACCTGATCCCAGAGGAAGGAGACCGAGCCCGTTTCCCCCAAATTGCCGGAAAACCGGGTAAAGGCGGCGCGGACTTCGGACGCCGTGCGGTTGCGGTTGTCAGTGGCGGCTTCAACAATGACCCCAACGCCGGCAGGGCCGAAGCCTTCATAACGCATTTCAACAAGGTCATCGGAGCCGGCTCCGCTCGCCTTGTCAATCGCCCGCTGGATGTTGTCTTTGGGCATGCTTTCGGCGCGGGCGGCGGCGATGGCGCGGGCCAAACGGGCGTTGGAGGCGGCATCAGCCCCGTTTTTCGCCGCCACTTGGATTTCGCGGGCGAGTTTGGTGAAGAGGGCGGCCTTTTTCTTATCGGCGGCGCCCTTGCGGTGCATGATGTTCTTGAACTTGGAGTGGCCGGCCATCGCGCGGTCCCCCTTCCTTCTAAGCGGCGATCAGTGATCGTGAGAGAAGGGCGGTGCATAGCCGAAAAGCGGCGGGACGCTCAAGCGCAGGGCGCCGCGCCCTGTTCGGTGACGATCCAGTCAAGGCGCTGATCGAGGGGGCCCGTGGGGACTTCGTCCACCTCCTGGCCTGAGAAGGCGAGGCCCACAGCGAGGACGCCCATGGGTTTGAGGGCGCCCAGGATGCGGTCGTAGTGCCCGCCCCCCTGCCCGAGGCGACCACCGTGCCGGTCAAAGGCCAAAAGCGGGACCAAAACCAGACGGGGGGCAATCTCAGGCGAGGGCGCCGGTGGGCTCGGAACGCCGAAAGCGTCCGGGCTCAGGGTCCCACCGGCGGGCCAGAGAAGGTAGCGGGCCGGTCCTTGGCGGGTCATCATCCGCGGCAGAGCAATCGCGGCGCCCGTTTTGGACAAAGCCGCAAGGAGCACGCGGGGATCTGCTTCGGAGCCAACGGGCCAATAGCCGCCGACGGGGCTAAGCCCCGCCAATTTCGGGGGGAAGGTTTTGACAAAACGGAGGGCGGCGTCCGGGTTCTGGGCTTGAAGCTCGGCCCGAAGACCCCGAAACTCACGCCGCATCAAAGCCTTTTCAGCCTGCAGAATGGGGTCGTCCATGCCGATCCCCTCGCGGCTGAACCAAAACACAGGTTGGGCGGCACCACAGTCGCCGTCGAAGCGGCTCACCCCCCTCGGACCCTAGCAGAGTAGGTGGGCGCCAGGTGCGCCAGGCCACGACCCGGCACAGAGCCAGCTCCCGAGAGAAATGATACGGTCCCCGGGATGAATATGCCCGACGCACGCCGCAGGAACCGCCCACGGTCTAGGTAAGGGGCCATGGCCTTGCAGACAAGACTTTCGGTCATGGGGCTTTCGGCCATGGGGCTTGCGGCCATGGGGCTTGCGGCCATGACTGCGGTGCGGTCGCGTCGCAACCAATCCTTCGCAAACCGATCATGAAAGCTTCAAGCAGCCGTCATGGCCGCGTCATCGGGCATCGGTAGCCAGCCGCCGCAGCCAGGGTTTCAAGGGACAACCTGGCGACCGAGGGGATTTCCATGACGAAGAAACTGGGGTGGCTGAGCGCTGCAAGTGCGGTGCTGGCAATGGTGGCGCTGCCGACGGCGGCTCAGGCGCAACAGGCCGGCACACTGGTCGATGACGCGGTCACCTCGGCGGAAGACATCGTTGTGGTCGGCGAGATTCGTTACCGTGATCGCTCGGAAGAAACCGCGCCGACGCTGGAATACGGCCTGGAGTATTTTCAGCGGTTTGAGCCCTTAACCGCTGGCGACGCCCTCAAGCGCGTCCCGTCCGTGGCGTTCCTGTCGGACGTTCTTGAGAGCGACGGCGTGCGGCTGCGGGGCCTTGACCCAGCCTACACGCAAATCTTGATCAACGGCGAACAAGTGCCGGGCTCTGGGTCTGGCTCGGGCTCTTTCGGTAACGGGGCTGACGGCTCCTTCTTCGTCGATCGGATCCCGGCGGAACTGATTGAACGCGTGGAAGTGGTGCGGTCGGCCTCGGCCAATCGCTCGGGCGATGCGGTGGCGGGCGCCATCAATATCGTCTTGCGGGACAGCTATTCCTTGGACGGGGGGTTCGTGCGCGGGGGCGTGCAATACTTCCAGAACGACGAAAACTGGGGCGAAGTTTTTGGCGGCGTCTGGGGCGGGGAAGCCTTGGGCGGTCGCGTGCTGGCCGGCTTCAACATGCAGGATCGGCACAACCCGAAGGACAAGTTCTCCGCGCGCTACCCGGCGCCGGGCGGGGCGCTCGCCAATATCGAAGACCAGACCGATGTTCGGGATGGGACCGATTATTCAGGCAATTTCTCCTACATCGCCGCTATCGGTCCTGGCGAATTCAGCCTGAGCGGGTTCTTCGTTAAAACCGAGCGGTATGAAAACGAAGACTCCATCGAATACAGCAACCCGGCGCCCGCCTCCCAGACCACGGCCGGAGCCATCCGTATCCCAACCCGGCAGATCACGCTGAACGACAATAATGTCGACATCGACCAACAGAGCTGGTCGCTGAACGGCGGCTACGCGTTCGAGTGGGGCGGCGGGGAAACCGAGATCGGGGTCGGCTATGCATCCTTCACGAACGAGGAAGACGAGTTCGAAAACGAGATCGATTATTTGCGCGACGCGGCGCCGTTCCCGGAAGCTGATCGCTTCACCGCCGATCGGACGCGTGTGTCGTTGGACGACGCGGAGTGGACGGTGAAGATCGATCACGAAATCGACCTCGGCGATGATGTCGAATTCGAGTTCGGCGTCGATTTCCAAAGTAAAGAGCGTGAAAGCCTCGTTGCGGAAACCGCCCGGTGGCGCACCGGCTCCAGCGGGGTTGCGGCCCTCCCCGCGGGCACGACCTTGACCACCGCGACCGGCGCCGGGCTGCCGACGCCGATCCCAACGCGGGCGTTCGTCGCCGTCACTGGCGGCGACACCCGCATCGAGCGCACCCGGATCGACCCGTGGGTGATGCTGGAGGGGGAAAACGACACGTTCAACTGGGAAGTCGGCCTGCGCTACGAGACCACCGATACGGACATCCAAGACCGGACCGTGGGCGGTGCGGCGCGGTCGGCGTCCGACGAAATTCTGTTGCCGTCGCTGCACCTGCGCTACAGCCTGACCGCGGATGACCGGGTGTTTGCCTCGGTCGCGCGGACGGTGCGCCGTCCGAGCTTTTCGTTCCTCTCGCCGGCGTTGCTTGAAGCGGAATTGGGCGACAACGATTTCGTGGGCAACCCTGGTCTTTCTCCGGAAACGGCCTGGGGTCTTGACATCGGTTACGAGCGCCGTCTCGGCCGCACCGGCGTGTTCGGCGTCAATGTCTTCTATCGGGACATCACCGATCTGATCGAATTGTCGACGGAAACCATCGGCGGCGTTCCTGTGGTCGGCAGCGAGGGATCCGGCGCCTTCGTGCTGACGCCGCGCAACACCGGCGACGGCACGGTGATGGGAATCGAATTCGATCTGTCCACGCCGTTGACTGCGCTGGGCCTTGAGAACACTGGGGTGTTTGTGAACTATTCCTGGCTCGACAGCGAAGTGACGGACGAATTCGGCGACCGACGCTTCAATTCCCAGGCTGAGAGCGTGTTCAATATCGGCTTCATCCACGACATTCCGAACACAGGCACGGCCTTCGGCGCCACCTATCGCGCCCAGGGCGACGCTTTCGATCGGGTGATCGGGGAAGAAATCGCCACCAGCTATGGGGCGGACCTCGAGATCTTCGCCGAACAACAGATCGGGGAGCGGTTCGTTCTGCGGTTTGTGGGCTCCAACCTGCTCGACGCCTCGAAAGATGAGGTCTTCGACAAATTCACCACCATCGCAGATCAGCGGGGCCGCTCTTATGACGAGTACGAACTCGAAACTGAGAGTGCGGGACCGGTTTTCCAACTGATCGGGCGCTACGCGTTCTGATCGACCCAGTCGGTCTAAGAGGGAAAGGCCCGGGGCGCACCCCGGGCCTTTTTTTCATGGGCTCAGTCCGGCGGCGCGATGCGCAGAACTTGGCCCGAGGAGTCGGCGGCGGTGCTCTCGGCCAAGAGATAAAGAGCCCCGTCGGGCCCTTGCACGACGTTGCGGAAACGTCCCTCCAGTTCCTGCAGAAGGATCTCCTGGCCCTGCACGGCGCCGGCGGCGTCCAGATCGATCCGCCGTACCTGCGCTCCCGCCAAAGCCGAGACAAACAAGTCTCCCCGCCAAGCCGGGAACAGAGCGCCATCATAGAACGCCATCCCGGAGGGCGCGATGGAGGGGGTCCAATAGACCAAAGGCTGCTCCATGCCCTCGCGCTCGGTGAAGGGCGAGATCACCGCGCCGGAATAGTCCACGCCATAGGTGATGACGGGCCAGCCGTAATTGGCGCCGGGGCGCATGAGGTTGACCTCGTCGCCGCCGCGGGGACCGTGTTCATTGGTCCAGATACGCCCCGTTGCGGGGTCCATGGCGACGCCTTGGACATTGCGGTGGCCGTAGGTCCAGATTTCTGGCCGGGCCCCTTGGGAGGCCAGGGGATTGCCCGGGGCGGGGTCGCCGTCGAGGGTCAGGCGGACAATCTTGCCCAAGTCGCTGTCCAGGGCTTGGGCCTGTTCGCGATAGGCAAACCCATCGCCGAGGGTGAGGAGCATGGTGTCGTCCGGGAGGAACAGGATCCGGCCGCCGAAATGGGCGCCGCCTTCCTTTTCAGGAGAGGCCTGCCAAAGGACTTCAAGGTTGGAGAGGCCCCGGCCATCGAACTCGGCCCGAGCCAGCGTGGTCCGGTTGGCGTTCTCCTCGCCCGCCGCATAGGTGAGATAGACCAAGCGGTTCTCCGCAAAGCGCGGATGCGGCTGCGCCTCAAAGAAACCGCCTTGTCCTTCAGCGAAGACGTCCGGCACGCCGGAGACGGGCTCAGGCCGCAGGACGCCGTTTTCAATCACCCGCAACGCGCCATTGCGTTCGGCCACCAGCATGGTCCCATCCGGCAGGAATGAGAGCCCCCAAGGCAGATCGAGGCCCGAAGCGACGACGGAGACGCTGTAGGCGCCGGCGTCGGCGGTCGGCGCGGGGGGCGATTGAATTTGGGCCGCCGAGCACCCGGCCGACAGGCCCAACGCCGCCACCGCGACGCTCATCAACAAGCCCCTCATGCGCACTCCCCTGTCAGGTCAATGGCCGCGGCGGAAGGCTTGGCGGCTCAACTTCCTTCGGGATATGGTGGATTTGGGAGGAATGGGGAATGGTTCGGCGCATTTTGGCGTTTCTTTTGGCGGCGGTCGCGGTCACGGGGTTCGTGGCGGTCGCCGGGTCGCAGATCAATCTGGACGCGCTGGGCGTGTCGGTGACGCCGGCGGACCGGGCGGCGGCGGCGGCGCGGGATTTGGTCGGAGCTGCGCCCTTGCTCGCCCTGTTTCTAGCGCCGGCCTTTCTGCTCACCGCGTTGATCGCCGGGTTTGCGCTGCGACAGCCCTTTTTCGGGCGGCTTTTGCTTTTCGCGCTCGCGGGCGCGGGAGCCGTGCTCCTGGTGCTCGGGGGGTTGAGCGTCGCTTTCCCGATGCCGGTGCTGGCGGCGGCGCGGACGGTGGAGGGGGCGCAGCTTCTGACCGCCGCTGGGGCTTTGGGCGGTTTGGTTTACGGGTTTTTTGGTCCGCAAGGACGGCGGCACGCCTGAGCACGCTTGCGGGGGCGGCGCGCGGCTGTTAGCACGGCCCGCCCATGCCGCACGCCTCTCCAACCCTCACCATCATGATCAATGCCGCCCGCAAAGCCGGGCGCGCCCTCGCCCGGGATTTCGGTGAGGTCGAGAATCTCCAGGTCTCAAAAAAGGGGCCATCGGATTTTGTGACCGCGGCGGACCTTCGGGCGGAGAAGGTGCTGTTTGAAGAGCTTTCCAAGGCGCGGCCGGGCTACGGCTTTCTGATGGAGGAGCGGGGTGCGGTGGAGGGGTCGGACAAGACGCACCGCTTCATCGTCGATCCTTTGGACGGAACGACCAATTTCATGCACGGGCTGCCGCATTTCGCGATCTCGGTCGCTTTGGAACGGGAGGGCGAGCTGGTCGCGGGCGTCGTCTATGACGTCGCCAAGGACGAGCTTTTCCATGCAGAGCGGGGCTCCGGCGCGTTCCTGAAGGATCGGCGGTTGCGGGTGGCGGCGCGGACCGATCTGGGCAGCGCGTTGATCGCTACGGGGATGCCCTTCCGGGGCAAGCCCGGCCGGGAGCGTTTCCTGAATGAACTTGAGCGGGTGATGGCCGCCACCGCCGGCGTCCGGCGCTACGGCTCGGCGGCGCTGGACCTGGCCTATGTCGCGGCGGGGCGGTTCGACGCCTTCTGGGAGCGCGACCTTGCCGCTTGGGATATCGCCGCCGGGGCCGTCATTGTGCGGGAAGCTGGGGGCTTCGCCCGGGAGATGGACGGCCGGGACTTCATGCAGACCGGATCGATCATCGCCGGCAATGAGCGAATGATCGCGCTTTTGGGAAAGACGCTGGCCGCAGGTTGAGCTTGGCAACGGCGGCCGTTCGGGTCACCCTCCCACCCCTCTGACGTGGGCGTCACGATCCGCGCAGCGCTTCGGTTGGGAGAACCGCCTGCATGACAAGCCCTGGCTCCGGAACGCCCGGCTCAGCTCCGATTTTCGGCCTGCGGCTGGCCGCCTTCGCCCTGCCGGGGGCGCCGCTTTTGGCGCTGTCGGTGCCGCCGATTGTGTTCTTGCCCCCATACTATATCCAGCATCTGGGGCTCGAGGCGGCGCTGGTGGGGGCTCTGTTCCTCGTGGCGCGGGCCTTCGACATCGTGCTCAACCCCACGATCGGGGGGCTGCAGGACAGGACCCGCACGGCTCTTGGCCGGCGGAAGACGTGGCTTTTGGGCGCGACGCCTTTCGTGATGTTTGCGGTGTGGCTTGCATTTATCGGGCTGCCGCCTCAGGCGGGGGCGATCCTAGCGGGCATCGCCATCCTGTCGCTCTATTCAAGCTTCGCCTGCGCCATGATCGCGCATCTTGGGTGGGCTGGGGAGCTGGAGCCTGATTACAACGCCCGTACAAAGGTGTTGGGGGCGGTTCAGCTCGCCTCGCAGCTCGGACAGGTGTTCGTGATGGCGCTGCCGGCGCTGGTCGAGCTTTCCGGCTTGGGCACTTTCGCGGACGGCGTTCACGTCATGGGCTGGACGATCATCATCGCCCTGCCGGTGTGTGTCGGCATCTGCGTGTGGAGCACGCCGGAGCGGCCGGCGCCGCCGGTCCAGGCGCGACTGGGGTTCGGCTCCGCCATGAAGGCTTTGGGGGAGAATGCGCCCTTGCGGCGAATCTTAATCCCGGACTTCCTGCTGGGGGCCACCCAAGGGATCGCGGGAGCGCTGTTCATTCTCTACGGCAGCCATGTCGCCCAACTGAGCAATCCGGCGGCTTTTCTGCTGGTTTACTTCTCCGCCGGACTCCTAGGGGCCCCTTTGTTCACGTGGCTTGGGCGGCGCTACGGCAAGCACAAGGCGCTGGCGTGGGCGTGTCTATGGTGGGGCGTCGCCCTTGGGGTCGTGCCGTTGATGCCGCAAGGAAACGCGACGCTGACCGCGATCGCCATGGGGATCGCCGGGGTGCCCGCGGTGGCGGGGACCATGCTTCTGCGATCGATGATGGCGGACGTCGCGGATGAGGATGAACTGCGCACGGGGCAACAGCGATCAGGGCTTTTCTTCGGGCTTTTGCTGACCACGGGGAAAGTTGGGCTCGCGATGGGGCCGGCGAGCCTTATCATCCTGTCGTGGTTCGGATTTTCTGGCGGTGAAGGGGCCCAGAACAGCGACACCGCGCTGATGGCTTTGGTCGTGATGTTTTCCGTAGTGCCGATGATGATCAATTTTGCGACCGCCCTGTCGCTGCGCGCCTATCCACTCGACGCCGCCCGCCAGGCCGAGCTGAGGGCCGCGATCGAAACGCGGAACGCGGAAGCAGCTGCGGCCAAGACTCAAGCCGCTTCCTGACGCCATCGGCCCCAGATCGCAAGAATTTTGGGCCCCTCAATCAGATAGCGTTGGGCGAGCCGATTGGGCTCCTTCATCAGGCGATGCAGCCATTCGAGGCGCGCCGCCTGCATCCAGCGAGGGGCGCGCTGGACACGACCGACGAGGAAGTCCAACGCGGCGCCGACGCAAAGGCCGACGCCCACCGCGTCGCCCCGGTCCAGCACAGCCTTGGCCAGCATCTCCTGTTGCGGCGCGCCGACGCAAAGGAAAACGAAGGGGGTCTTGTGCTCGGCGATGAAGGCCGCGGCCTCGGCAATCGCCTCCGGCTTCTTGGCAAGACCCATCGGCGGGGCGCGCCAATGCACAGTGTGTAGGCCAAAGCGATGCTTGAGCGCGTCGATCAAGGCCTCGTCGCCGCCGACCACGGTGATCGGGGTTGAAGGCTGGATGACGGTTTCAAAAAGATCTGCGGTGAGGTCTGAGCCTGTCGCGACGGGCAGGTCCAGGCCGGACGCTTTGGCGAGGAGCTCCAGAATGCGGCTGTCGTTGAGACGGAGCCAAGCCGCTTCATAAAGGGGCTTGCGGGCCGGAACATCCTCATGAAGCGCCACAATATGGGCGACATTGGGGGTCGCCACATAGGCGAACCGAGCCAGGCGCGCCGCTCGGTCCGCGATGACCGAGCGCGCCGCGGCGCGGGTCAAGGGGGTGAAATTCACGCTCAAGAAGGGGCGCGGGGCGATGGTCATGCCCCAGAGCTTACGCCGGAAGGGTTTCTCCCCGCTTGAGAGCCCGGAGAATAAATCGGGCCGGATCCAAGACCACCCGCTGGTCAGCCGCGATGGGGTCGGGCTCGACGCACAGGCGGCTTGCAAGGCTTTCAGCGAGAAGCGGCGCCAAAGTCAGACCGCGAGCGCCAAGCCCGCCGAAAAGCCAGAGGCCGTCATGACGAGGCCCGGAATTATGCTGATCGGTCAGGCGCCAGGCGGCGGCGTTGGGGGCCGGGCCGAGGATCGGCAGGCGGTCGGCGGTGGTGGCCCGGACGGCCGCGCGGGACTGGAGGCGCGCCGGATCAAGGCGCGCGGCAAGCTCAGGATCAAGGGCCGCCAGTCGCGCGAGGTTTTCGGCGCGGGCTTCGGTGGTCGCCGGGGCGACAACCTCATGCGTCGCCGCAAAGGTGGCCCCGAAGACAAGCCCCGCGCCGCAGGGACCGACATAGGCGCCTTGGGTGAGGGCCTGAGGCGGTTGAAGCGAGTCGCCAAACTCGATCTGCCCTTGCGACAACGCGATCGGCAGCCAACGGGTTTCGGGAAACGCCTGAAGGCTTGCGCCTGTGGCGATCACCACAGCGTCCGCCTCGCAGAGGGGGCCGCCCCCCTCGCCTTCCAG
>JBILVS010000017.1:0-37442 GCA_044370335.1 Caulobacterales bacterium | reverse complement strand
ACATCCCCGCTGCGACCGCCAAAGGCATCGTGGTGATGAACACGCCTTTTGGCAACGCCATCACCACCGCCGAGCACGCGATCGCGCTCATGTTCGCCGCGGCCCGCCAGATCGGGGCGGCGGACGTCTCGACCCAGGCCGGGAAATGGGAGAAGAACCGCTTCAACGGGGTGGAGCTTTACGCAAAGACCCTGGGGATCATCGGCTGCGGCAATATCGGCTCGCTCGTGGCGGAGAGGGCGCTGGGTCTGAAGATGAAAGTGATCGCCTTTGATCCGTTCCTGACGCCCGAGCGTGCGGTGGAGCTGGGGGTGGAGAAGGTGGAGTTGGAAGAGCTTCTGCCGCGGGCGGACTTCATCACGCTGCACACGCCGATGACGCCGCAGACGAAAAACATTCTGTCTGCGGACAATCTCGCCAAGACGAAAAAGGGCGTCATCGTCGTCAATGCCGCCCGAGGCGGGTTGGTCGATGAAGCGGCCTTGCGGGCGCTGCTCGATAACGGTCACGTGGCGGCGGCAGCCTTCGACGTCTTCAGCGAAGAGCCCGCGAAAGAGAACGTGCTGTTCGGCGCGCCGAACTTCACCGCCACGCCGCACCTCGGCGCCTCCACGACCGAAGCGCAGGAAAACGTGGCGCTGCAGGTGGCGGAGCAGATGTCGGACTATCTCGTCTCCGGCGCGGTCACCAACGCGCTCAATATGCCGTCGATCACGGCCGAAGAGGCGCCCCGACTGAAGCCCTTCGTGGCTTTGGCCGAAAAGCTCGGCGCGTTTGCTGGCCAGCTCGTCGATGAGGGCCTGGAAGAGGTCGAGATCGAATACGAAGGCGACGTCGCAGGATTTAATACCAAGCCGCTCACGGCGGCCGCTCTTGCAGGCGTGCTGCGGCCGCTCTTACAGGATGTGAACATGGTCTCGGCGCCGGCGATCCTTAAAGACCGCGGTGCGCCCTTGGCGGAAACCAAGCGCACGACGTCGCCGACGTTTGACAGCGTGATCCGGGTGAAGGTGAAAACGGGCGGCGGCTGGCGGACGGTGGCGGGCTCGGTGATCGCCGGGGCGCCGCGGATCGTCGAGGTGAAGGGCATGAGCCTTGATGCGCCATTCTCGCCGACGATGGTCTATGTCAACAACCTTGATAAGCCGGGCTTCATCGGCGCTTTTGCCACAATGCTCGGCCAAGCGGGCGTGAACATCGCGACCTTCCATCTGGGGCGCACCGCGGCCGGGGAAGAGGCGGTGGCGCTGGTCGGCGTTGACCAACGCGTCGGCGATGACCTTTTGGCGCAGGTGAAGGCGCTGTCGCAGGTGCGCTACGTGAAAGTGTTGACATTCTAGGCTCGCCAAAGCACGCGAACCCCTTTATTTTGGACAAATAATTCGTTTCCGCTCAGGGGGTTCGCGATGGCGCGACAACATGATCGTTGGCTTTTCGGCGCAGCCCTGGGGTTGGCTTCGCTGGCCGCGGCGAGCCCGGCGCACGCGGATGTGGAAGAGGTGACGGTCGGTCTTGTCGCCCACAACATCGAGGTTGTCGATCCGAAGAACGCGAACAAGGAAGACGGCCCGGCCGTCGATGCGCAGCTGACGTTTTCGTCACCCGGCTTTCTGCGGGTGATCGGCTCGCCGCGCCCCTATGTGGCGCTGGCCCCGAACCTTTCGGGCGACACCAGTTTCGCTGCGGTCGGGCTGACCTGGCGGATCGGGCTTGGGGAGAATTGGGCGATCGAGCCTGCGTTCGGATATGCGGTGCACGATGGCTCGGTCTCGAACCCGTTCCCGAACGGGGATCCTCGGGCGACGGAATACACGAACGAGAATGTGCTTCTTGGTTCTGAGGATTTGTTCCGTTCTTCTATAGGGGTGACGCGGCAGCTGACAGACGGGCTCTCCGCGCAGGCCTTTTTCGTCCACTACAGCCACGGCCAAATTCTGGGCTCCGGTCGCAACCAGGGCATGGATCAGGCGGGCCTGCGGCTGACTTTCCACCTCGACGACTGAGGCCCGCCGCTGCCCCCACATGGACGACGCCGTGTTAACCGATTAACCTGCGGCGGTAACGTTGGGGAACACCATGACAAAACGGCTGGCGAGCGAGCTGAGCGGGGGCGGCGGTCCGCGACGGGTGCTGAGCTTGGACGGCGGCGGGGTGCGGGGGCTCCTGACCCTTGGAGTGCTGAGTGAGCTTGAGCTCACGCTGCGCAAGCGGGCGGGTGACGACAAACTGGTGTTGTCGGACTATTTCGATCTCATCGGCGGAACGTCGACGGGGTCGATCATCGCCACGGCGCTGGCCTTGGGGTGGCCCACGGCGGAGATCTCGGCGCTCTACAAAACGCTGATCCCGAAGATTTTCGGCGACGTGACCGGTCAGGGCTTCTTCTCACCGAAGTTCAAGAACGGACCGCTGACCAAGGCGCTGGGGGAAGCATTCGGCGGCAAGACGCTCGGCAGTCCTGAATTGCGCTGCGGGCTCGCGATCCACTGCAAGCGGATCGACACAGGCTCGGCGTGGATTCTCGTGAACAATCCGGCGTGGCGCTATTACGAGAGCAATCGGCGCTTCCTGCTGCGGGATCTGGTGCAGGCGAGCGCGGCGGCGCCGCACTTCTTTGAGGGCGTGCTGTTGTCCCTCGAAGAGGACGAGGGCCGCATCCAGGACATGTTCTTCATCGACGGCGGCGTAGGCGGCAACAACAACCCCGCCCTTGAGATGTTCATGGCGATCAGGGATCCGAGCTACGGTTTCAACTGGGACCTCGGCCCCGACAGGCTCTATATGCTCTCTGTGGGGACAGGGTGGCTGCGGGAGCGCTACAATGCGCGGGAGTATCGCGCCAAGACATTTGTCACCCAGACGCTGAATGCGTTGCGAGGGATGATCAACGACGTCTCGCTGCAGCAGATCGCGGTGATCCAGGGGCTGTCGACCAGCGGGGTGCGCTGGTTCATCAACTCGGAGAAGGACGACCAGCCGACGGCGCCGTATCTGACCCCCGCGCCGATGCTGCATTACCAGCGGATGGATGTGCGCCTCGACAGCGTGGCTGACGACGACGACGCGCGCCCTGAGCATGCACAGAAGCTGTTGGAGCGATCGCTGGCGCGGGCGGAGACGATGCGGCTGCGAGATATCACCAGCGCGCATAGGGGCAATCTCGATTTGCTGAACGAGCTCGGGGTGGAGGCGGGCTTCCACTATATGAACGTCGCGCCGCCGCCGAAGGGATTTGACCCGCCGGGTTGGCCGGGGGAGTAGGGAAACGCCTCGGCCTGCGACGGCAAGCCAGGTCCAGGGGGCATTCGATCATGGCGTGAGGGGGTCGGGGCCTCCTAATCCTGGGCGCGATCCATACCGGAGTTCGCGCCTGTTTCCCCTCCGCCTGAGTCTTAGGATCTCTTATCTCCGCGCACCTTGTCGGCCGCGTCGCCCGCGCGGGGCGACGCGGCATCGCCAAGCTCCATGGGCGGGGCTATTCTCCATCATTGTCGTGGCAACCGGGGTGTTCAGCCTCGGCGTGGCGCTGGACCGGCTTTTCGTTCGGGAGACGCCTGTGCGCTCGCCGCGTCGGTGGCGGCCCAGCAACAGCTCTTGGGCTTTTCGATCGTGATGGAGGCTGGGTGTGACGTGGCGTTCGGAGGCCTTGCCCTTGCGCTCTCCGCGCTGCTGCGGCCGGTGTCCGCGGGAGCGGCGGGGGGGGATGGCGATGCTGGTGTTCATCAGCGTGCCGTTTGGATTGGCCAATCTCTTCGCGCTTGTGGAGATCAAGCGGTTGTTGGAGGCGGATAGCGCCGATCCTGCGAGGGAGGCCATCTTTGCGGCCTTCGAGCGGCATAGGGTGGGGATTTTCCTGCAGAGCGCGCCTTGGGGGCTTTGGTTTGTTCCGCTCGGTTATCTGATCATCCGCTCTGGGTTTCCGCCGCGGTTGCTGGGGGCGGGGGTGATCCTCGCGGGCGTCGGCTACGTCGCCCATTTTGTCGCTCGCCTCTTGGTGGACGGTTATCGGGAGAGCCCCTGGCCGCAGGTGTTCGCCGCTCCTTGGGTGGCGGAAATCCTGGCGGCTGTCTGGCTGTTGGTCTTCAGCGCCCAGCGGACGCTCTGGAGCAGGCGCTGATCCTTGACCCAACGACGAGGCTTCTTCTGTGTGTCCGGTGGATCCATAAGATCGGCAATCCCGATGCACGACCTGATTCTGACCGACCGACGCCAAGCCGTCCCCTTCGCGCGCCATGTCGGCGTTGAGCTTTTGACGATGGGCGACGGTGAAGCCTCAGCCCAGCTGGCCAAACGCCCCGAAGGGCTCAATCATATCGCCACCCACCATGCCGGGGCGCTGTTCACGCTGGTCGAGGCGGCCTCCGGGGCGGCGATGGCGGGGCTTTGGCGCCGGTGCTGATGGGCGTTCGGCCCGTCGCGGCCTCTGCCAAGATCGAGTTCAAACGACCGGCGAAGGGCCTCGTCCCCGCGCGCGCAAAGGCGAGCCGAGAGGGGGCTGCGGTCCCTGGCGTCCTTGAAGCGGCGGGCAAAGCGCCTTTTTGCGGTGCATGGGACCGGGCAGGATGAGGCGGGCGTCGAAGTCGTGACCGTCGATGTGGATTGGCATGTCAGCAAGCCCCGCGCCGGCTAAGGTCTATCATCATGCAGACCTAAGGGCCTCTGCGGCGTTGGGCTGCCGGCGGCTCTTCGAGGGCCGTCGGCGTGGTCCTGCAGGGGATCAGGCGGCGTTTCGCGCGACAGGCAGCGCGGGGGGCGGGCCCCCGGCTCGCCTCTCGCCGGCGGGCGCTTTGCGCGAGGCCTTTGCCCCGAAGGCCAAACCCCGCTACACCCCGCACTCGCCTTAGGAGAACATGCAGATGGCCTCGGTTGCGGTCGTGGGCGCCCAGTGGGGCGATGAGGGCAAGGGCAAGGTCGTCGACTGGCTGTCGCACCGCGCTGATGTGGTCGTGCGGTTCCAGGGCGGGCACAACGCCGGCCACACTCTCGTTGTGGGCGACAAGACCTACAAGCTTTCGCTGCTGCCGTCGGGCGTCGTGCAGGGGAAGGTGTCAGTCATCGGCAACGGGGTCGTGGTCGATCCGTGGGCTCTGCTTGACGAGATGGACCGGATCGCGGCGATGGGCGTGTCGATTTCGCCGGAGACGCTGGTGCTTGCGGACAACGCCTGCCTGATCCTGCCTTTTCATCGGGATCTCGATTCCGCGCGGGAGGCGAGCGCGGGGCAGGGCCAGCAGATCGGCACGACCCGCCGTGGCATCGGCCCGGCCTATGAGGACAAGGTGGGCCGCCGAGCGATCCGGGTGGCGGATCTGGCGGATCCCGCGGCGCTGGAATGGAAGATTCAGCGGCTGCTGGCGCACCACAACGCGCTGCGGCGGGGCCTTGATCTACCGGAGTTGGACGCGGGGCAGTTGCTGACGGACCTTTTGGCCATTGCTCCGCGGGTTCTGCCGTTTGCGCAGGCGGCGTGGAAGCGGCTCGATGAGGCGCGACGGCAGGGGCGGCGCATCCTGTTTGAAGGCGCCCAAGGGGCACTGCTCGACGTCGACCACGGCACCTATCCGTATGTGACCTCGTCCAACACCGTGGCGGGGCAAGCGGCGGCAGGGGCTGGCGTTGGGCCTGGCGCGGTCGGTTATGTGTTGGGCCTCGCCAAAGCTTACACCACGCGGGTGGGCGAGGGGCCGTTTCCGACCGAGCTCAGCGATGAGATCGGCAAGCGGATCGGGGAAGCGGGCCGGGAGTTCGGGACAGTCACCGGACGGCCGCGGCGGTGCGGCTGGTTTGATTCGGTGCTGGTGCGGCAGGCCGCGGCGATCAACGGGATGGACGGGCTCGCGCTCACCAAGCTCGACGTGCTCGACGGGCTGGACCAGTTAAAGGCCTGTGTCGGTTACCGGATCGGAGACCGCGCCGTGGATCACCTGCCATCGGGGCTGAAAGAGCAGGCCGCGGTGGAGCCGGTCTATGAGTATTTCGACGGCTGGAAGGAAAGCACGCGCGGGGTTCGGTCCACCAAGGATTTGCCGGGGAACGCGATCAAATATGTCCGGCGGATTGAAGAGTTGGTCGGGCGGCCGGTGGCGATCCTGTCGACAAGCCCTGAGCGGGAAGACGTGATCCTGATGCGGGATCCGTTCGAGCGGTAGGAGCCTCGGTCAGACCTCTAGGGGCTATAGCCCTTCGTGTGCGATGGCCTTCTCCGTCTTCGGGGCGGGCAAATCCAAGCACGGAGGCCCAGATTGGACTCCGTGTTCGGCATCCCTGAGATAAAGCGCGCCCTTCCGCCTTAAGCCGGCAGTTTGCGCTTTTCCATCATGCTGTCGAAGGCGCCCCAGACGCCTTCGCCGCCGTCCCAGTCGCCCTTGGTGGCGGCCTTAGAGTATTCGGTGGCGCGGGCTTCAAAGAAATTCGCGTGCTCGACGCCGTTGAGGATGGCGGTCAGCCACGGAATCGGGTGCTCGGTGACGCCGTAAATCTTCGGCAGACCAAGCTGACCCAAGCGCCAGTCCGCGATGTAGCGGATATACTGCTTGATGTCGGCTTCGGTCATGCCTTGCACAGGGCCCATTTCGAACGCTAGCTCAATGAAGCGGTCTTCCAGACCGACGACATGCTCGCAGCAGCCGATAATGTCGTCCTTGATGCCTTTGGTCAGGGCGCCGGTTTCCTTGGCGAAGGCATGGAAGAGCTTGATCATGCCTTCGCAGTGGAGGCTTTCGTCCCGGACGCTCCAGCTGACGATTTGGCCCATACCCTTCATTTTGTTGAAGCGCGGGAAGTTCATCAGCATCGCGAAGGACGCGAAGAGCTGCAGGCCTTCGGTGAAGGCGCCGAACATGGCGACCGTGCGGAGGATGTCGGCTTCGTTCTCGACACCGAACTGGGCCATATAATCATGCTTGGCCTTCATCGCCTCGTAATCGAGGAAGGCGGCGAACTCCGTCTCGGGCATGCCGATGGTTTCGAGGAGCAGCGCGTAAGCCGCGATGTGGACCGTTTCCATGTTGGAGAAGGCCGACATCATCATCTTGATTTCGGTCGGCTTAAACACCCGACCGTAGCGCTCCATGTAATTGTCGTTCACCTCAACGTCGCCTTGGGTGAAGAAGCGGAAGATCTGGGTAAGAAGGTTGCGTTCCTGGTCGTTGAGCTTGGAAGCCCAATCCTTCACGTCCTCGCCGAGGGGCACTTCTTCCGGGAGCCAATGAATTTGCTGCTGACGCCGCCAGAACTCATAGGCCCAAGGGTAGCGGAAGGGCTTGTAGGACCGCGACGGGGTCAACAGGCCGGGCAGTTGGGCGGTGGCGATGGCCATCTGGGGTACTCCGGATCAGCGCTAGATTATGTGGAGTGCGCTCGGATGAGCACAAGATCTAGAGGGTGGGCCGCGTGTCCTAAAGCGAAGTTAACGCGGCTACACCCACCATTGGCTGATTCCCGGGAAGCGTCCTCTCGGCTTAGTTGTCCCAGGTGACGGTGACGCCCGCGAAGTCGTCGTCGGTGGAGCCGTAAGGGCTCGAAACGTCGCGTTGCACATAGGAGAGCGAGGCTTGCAGGCCGCCGGCCTCGAGGGACACGCCGGCTTGGAAATCGCCGACCTCAACCCGATCCTGCCAGCGGAGGCCGTTGCCGCGGGCGCCGGGGACGTTGGCGGCGCGTTCGGGGGACCAGGCAAGGGCCTGGCCGTCGGACGCGGCGAAGAAGTACCAGGCCGGGGCGTCCCAGGTCGGGGACTCCCAACGATCGACCAGGCCCTCAAGGCCCTGGCCGATCCGGACTTCGGCGCCGGCGCCGGCGCGGGCGAGGCGGCCGTCCTCATCGACGGCGAAGGACGCCCGTGGGGCGACGCCAAGGTCCACGCCGAGGCCGGTGACCCTGCTCGGGGCTGTGATCGCAAACTCCAGCCGGCGCTCTGCGTCGGCCTGGGCCAAGGGCGCGGCGCCCAAGAGTTGGTTGGTTTCCCGGAAGCGGAGCGGGGTGTCCGTCCGAGCCCCGAACGTCAGCCCCTCGGGGGGCGCCAAAGCTTGGTCAGGGTCTTGGAAGGAGACCCCAGAAATGGGGGCAGGGTTTGTCGCGGACGGCGCCGGGGGGCCGGCCTGGCGGCCCGATGGTTCAAGAGCGACCGCGGCCGCCGCAGCGAGAGCAAGCCCTCCGAGAGACAATGCGATCAGTGAGCGTGTCATCATAAGCAGGGTCCTCATAGCCCTGAGCCTGTGGAAAAGGTCTGAATGGATCCTTAATTGCAAACCGGCGCGCCACGTTCCGAAAAGTACCCGGAAACGCTTGGCGCGCAAAGACTTGCTGCATGTAACTTTGGTTTTAAGGGGCGGGGTTGAGTGACCGCTGCATGATCACAACGTCCAGCCAGCGGCCAAATTTACAGCCTACTTTCGATAACTTACCGCAGTCGCGAAAGCCGTGTTTGGCGTGCAGACGGATCGATGCAAAATTTTGTGAATCGCCAATGACTGCGACCACTTCGCGCACGCCGTCGGCCTCCAGACCAAACAAAAGCGTCGCCAAAAGCGAATTGCCTATTCCTTTTTTCTCCTGGCCGGGGGCGACATAGACCGAATCCTCGAAGGTCTTGGCGTAGGCGGCGCGCTCCCGGAAGGGGGCGGCATAGGCGTAGCCGACCACCCGGCCGACATCGTTCAGGGGAGAGGCGACGAGCCAGGGCCAGCCATTGTCGACGTTTCTGGCCCAGCGGCGGCCGATCTCTTTCAGATCCGGCGGGTCGATCTCGAAGGTGCCGGTCCCCGTGGTGACGTGGGTGGCGTAGATGGCGTGGACCTGCGGCAGGTCCTGCTGGAAGCAGGGGCGGACCATGATGTCGGCGCGGGGCGTCATGGGGGTGTGTTAGCGTGGTGCGGCAAGCGCGCAAGAGGGTGTGCGCTTTCCCCTCCCTGCGAAGGGAAGGTTGACTGAAGGCCAGGGCGGGGTGAGGCGCCGTCTTGTCCGAACAGAGCCGCACCGCACCCGACCCTCAAGGGGAGGGGCAAGCGCAAACAAGAAAAAGCCCTCCCCGCGAAGGGAGGGCTCTGTGCTGGATGCCTGCCGAGGTCACTGACAGGCGAGGCATTCCTCATAGTCGGTTTTTTCCGCCGGCCCTTCGGCGACCGCGGCTTTGAGTTCCTCGCCGTTGGCGAAGTTGGCGCGCTGGATGCTCTTGGAGCGGCAGTAATAGAGGCTCTTCACGCCCCGCTCCCAGGCCATCCAGTGCAGCATGTGGAGGTCCCACTTCTGGATGTCGCCGGGGAGGAAGATGTTCAGCGACTGCGACTGGCAGATATAGGGCGTGCGATCCGCCGCGAGCTCGATGATCCAGCGCTGGTCGATCTCAAAGGCGGTCTTGAAGACCTCCTTCTCGTCGTCGCTCAGGAAGTCAAGATGCTGGATCGAGCCTTCGTTGGCGAGGATCGAGTCCCACACCGCATCGGTGTTTTTGCCCTTCTCGTCCAGAATTTTGGTCAAATAGGGGTTCTTCACCGCAAACGACCCCGAGAGTGTCTTGTGGGTGTAGATATTGGCCGGGATCGGCTCGATGCCGGCGCTGGCGCCGCCGCAGATGATCGAGATCGAAGCCGTGGGGGCGATCGCGAGCTTGTGGGTGAAGCGAGCCATGACGCCGGCTTCGGCCGCGTCTGGGCAGGCCCCGCGTTCGTGCGCCAGCTTCACCGACGCGGCATCCGCGCCACGGCGGAGATGTTCGAAGATCTTCTTGTTCCACACCTTGGCCATGGCGCTTTCCATGGGCACGCCCAGGCCTTGCAGGAAGGAGTGGAAGCCCATCAGTCCCAAGCCCACGCTGCGCTCGCGATAGGCTGAGTATTTCGCCCGTTCCATCTCGTCCGGGGCGCGGTTGATGAAGTCTTCCAGCACGTTGTCGAGGAAGCGGAAGATGTCTTCTAGGAAGCCTTCGTGCTTGGACCATTCGAGATAGGTTTCGGCGTTCACCGAAGACAGGCAGCACACGGCGGTGCGGTCGCGGCCCAGATGATCGAGGCCGGTGTGGAGCATGATCTCCGAGCAGAGGTTCGACTGCCGCACCTTCAGCCCCAGCTTTTTCTGGTGCATCGGCATGGCGTTGTTCACGGTGTCGGAGAAGATGATGTAGGGCTCGCCCGTCTGCAGGCGGAGCTCCAGGAGCTTCTGCCACAGCTTGCGGGCGGACACCTCCTTCAACGTCTCGCCGGTTTTCGGCGAGCGCAGGGCGAAGGGCAGGTCGTCGCGCACCGCGATCATGAACTCGTCGGTGACATTAATGCCGTGGTGCAGGTTCAACGACTTGCGGTTGAAGTCGCCTGCGGCTTTCCGGATTTCGAGGAACTCCTCGATCTCGGGGTGGTGGATGTCGAGATAGACCGCCGCCGAGCCGCGGCGCAGGGAGCCCTGGCTGATGGCGAGCGTTAGGGAGTCCATGACCCGAATGAACGGGATGATGCCGCTGGTCTGGCCATTCTGGCCGACCTTTTCGCCGATGGAGCGGACCCCGCCCCAATAGGTGCCGATGCCGCCGCCGTTGGACGCAAGCCAGACATTCTCGTTCCAGATGTCCATGATCGCATCAAGGCTGTCGCCCACTGCGTTCAGGAAGCAGGAAATGGGCAGGCCGCGATCGGCGCCGCCGTTGGACAGAACCGGCGTCGCCGGCATGAACCACAGCCGCGAGATATAGTCATAGATGCGCTGGGCGTGGTCGATGTCGTCGGAGTAGGCCGTGGCCACCCGGGCGAACATGTCCTGGAAGCTCTCGCCGGGGAGCAGATAGCGGTCCTGAAGGGTGGTCTTGCCGAAATCGGTCAGGAGCGCATCCCGGGAGGGATCGGTCTTGACGGTCTCAACCAGGTGGAGAGCGCGCACCGCCTTCGGCTTGCCGCGATGAACCTCGCGGGCACGGGAAACGGCGGTGGTGGTGTGAGGGCCGGCCATTTGATTTGTTCTCCTTAACCCGATTGCAACCAGAGTCGGTCCGCTCGAAACCGCAAGCCCTGGTGTGTCGTGCATCGTTCGCAACTACATATAGTGAGGGCGAGGGTTACTGACCCGTCAACAGGCGAATCCGCCTCCAAGAAATTTTTTCGCCCATAAGAGGCTGTTTCCACGGCTTATCCCCCGCTCCGGACGGCGCTGTGGGGAGAAAACGAAGGCTTGCTGTGGGCAACTCTGCCGGTAAGAACGGCCATCTTGCGGCCAGGTGGCCGCTCGGGGCGCCCCAGAAAGACACCATGACCGAACGAACCCGCGCCATTTTGTGCGTCGCCCTGGGGGCGGCTCTGCTCGGGTTTGCACCGATCGGCCTGCGGCTGTCTGAGGTGGGGCCGCAGGCCACAGCCTTTTGGCGCTTTATCTTCGCGCTGCCGGTCGTGCTCGCGCTGGCCACGTACACGCCGCGACAGGGGCAGGCTGCGGCGCTCCGCCGGGCTCCGATTCTGGCGGTCGCGGGGTTTCTATTCGCTCTCGACATCGCGTTCTGGCACGCCTCGCTGACCATGACGACGGTGGCCAACGCCACGTTGCTTTCCAACATGACCCCGATTCTCGCCGCGCTTGCGGGTCTGTTTTGGTTTCGGGAAAAGATTGCGTCTTCCTTCTGGGTCGGCGCGCCTGTGGCGCTCGCCGGCGCGGGCCTTCTGACGCTGGCGCGGGCGCAATCCGGGCAAGGCCAAGAGGGCCTCACCGGGGAGATCGTCGCCCTGATCTCGGCAGTCTGGTACGCGGCCTATCTGATTCTCGTCGCCCGATACCGGCGCGATGTGCCGGTGTGGCCGCTGATGGCGATCACGACGGCGGCGTCGGCGGTGACGGCGCTCGGCGCCACAATTCTCGTGGGCGAGAGCCTATGGCCGCAGACCTGGATCGGGTGGGCTATTCTCGTTGGCCTCGGCGTCGTCGTGCATGGCGGGGGGCAAGGCTTCATCGCCATGGGGCTCGGGCGATTGCCGATCGCGCTTTCGACGGTGGTGTTATGGGTGCAGCCGGTGGCGGCGGCTGCGGTGAGTTGGGTGCTGTTCGGCGAAGCGATGGGGCCTTTGGCGCTTGCGGGGGCGGCCTTGGTCTTGGGCGGGGTCTATATCGTCCAGCGCGCGCGGGGTTAGGTTTTGCGCCAATAGCGATAGGCGAAGGCGGTGGCGAAGCCGGTCTTTTTATAGAGGGCAATCGCTGGGGCGTTCGCAGCCTCGACCTGGAGGAAGACGGCTTTTGCACCGTTCAAAACCGCGCGGCCGATCAAGAAGTCGAGGAGGACCTCCGCCAAACCTTGGCGCCGAAAAGCCGGCATCGTTCGCATCGCGTAAATCCCCGCAAGGCCGCTCGGCGCGAGAGCGTACATCCCGATCGCGGCGATCGCGCCGCCGCGGCGGAGGACAGCGAAGGTCCGAGGAAAGGGCGCGCGTCTTACGACATTGAGGCGCTCTTGGCTTTCCGCTGCGTTGGACGAGGCTTCCGAGAGCGCGACGGCGAAGTCGTTCTGGAGGGTGTGATTGCCCGCAATGTCTTCCTCCGAAATCTCGGCGAGGAGCCGCGCGATCGAACCGACCCGATGGTCATTGTCGTCCGCGCTCGATCTCCACATCACCAGGGTTTCGGTGTCGGGGGCATAGCCGCGGATGGTCAACTCTTGCGAGAGGCCCTTGGGAAAAACGCAGCCGTCGGCGATTTTGAACACGCAAGGCAGGCCCCGCGCGGCATACCAGGCTTCGGCGGCATCAATGGCAGGGCCCACGCCCACAGGGCCGGTCCACGCCAAGGGCCACACAGCGTTGACCCGGCCCGTGATCCCGCCTTCGGCCAGAAACCGCCAGCCATCGCGCTCTTCGTCTTCGCGCGCGCGCCACGTCGCCAGTGTCGCGAGCTCCAGCGCAAGAGCGGTCGGATTCATGGCCGGCTTTGCCGGGGATGGAAGACCCCAAGGATGCGGACGGTGTGCGTCGCGGCGTCGATCTCATAAACGAGCTTGTACCGATACCGCCCTTCGATCAGCACGCGAACACTCAGGCCCTCCACCACTTTGCCGAGCTCGAGGAGAGCCTCCAGTGCTTTGGCCGCATTCAAGATCGCCTGGGCGATGCGGTCCGCGGCCTCCGGGTTATCCCCTCCGATGAAGCTGCGTTGGCGGTTCACATCCGCGATCGCTTCTTCAGTCCACGCCAATTTCATCGCGGCTGAGAAGCCCTTGGCGTAAAGGCCGCCTCCACCGCTTCCGGAGAGGCGATTATGCGCGGCCGCGCGAGCTTGGCGCGGATGGCCGAGACTTCCTCCTGCGTCAAAGCGCCGTCTCCCTCCGCCTCCAAAGTCGCGATCAGATCGAGCGTGGCGACGGCGGCGGCGTCCTGCTGGTCTTCCGGCATGGCCTTCAGGCGCGCGATGGCTTCATCAAGCAACGTGGTCATCGCCTGGAGCCTAGCACAAATCGCCCTGCGGTCACGCTTCCGACCAGGCCTTGCGGGCGACGGCGACGACGTCGCTCATGATCTCGGTGATCTTGAAGTCCTTTGGAGTGTAAACCCGCGCCACGCCCATCTGGCGCAAGGCGAGTTCATCTTCGGGGGGGATAATCCCGCCCACCACGAGGGGCACATGGGACAAGCCTTCGGCGCGCATCAGGCGGACGACCTCCTGCACCAGATCCAGATGCGAACCCGAGAGGATCGACAGGCCCACGACATGGGCTTCTTTCTCTTTGGCCAAGGCCACGATTTCGGCCGGGGTCTGGCGGATGCCCTCATAGATCGCGTCCATGCCGCAGGCGCGGGCGCGGGCGGCGATCTGCTCGGCGCCGTTGGAATGTCCATCGAGGCCGGGCTTGCCGATCAGATAGGTAAGGCGGCGGCCGAGCCAGTCCGAAATCTGCTCCACTTGGGCCCTTACAGCCTCGATGTCTTCTTCGCCGCCGGTGTCGATGACGAGAGCGACGCCCGTCGGCGCGCGATATTCCCCGAACACTCGGCGCAAGGCCTGGCCCCATTCGCCGGTGGTGACGGCCGCCTTGGCGCAGGCGATGGACGGGCCCATGACGTTGCGGCCCTCCTTTGCAGCGGCTTCGAGGTCCGCCAGGGCGGCTTGGGCGGCCTTGTCGTCGCGGGTCGCGCGCCAAGCTTTCAAGCGCTCGATCTGCGCGCGCTCCACCGCGAGGTCCACTTTCTGAATCGCGCCGTCGCCCGCCGATAGCGGCGAGGGCTCGGCGTTGGTGAAGGCGTTGACGCCGATGACTTTAAGGTCGCCGGTCTCGATGCCGCGGACGCGGGCGCGGTTTGACTCAACCAGGGCGGCTTTCATGTACTCCACCGCGGCCACAGCCCCGCCCATACGGTCGATCTCGGCCAGTTGCGCCAGGGCGCCGGCCTTCAGCTCTTCGACTTTGGCGCCGATGACCTGAGATCCGTCGAAAATGTCCTCGAACTCCAAAAGGTCTGTCTCAAAGGCGAGGATTTGCTGCATGCGCAGGGACCATTGCTGGTCCCAGGGGCGCGGCAGTCCGAGCGCCTCGTTCCAGGCCGGGAGCTGTACGGCGCGGGCGCGGGCCCCTTTGGAAAGCGTTACCGCCAGCATCTCCAACAGGATGCGATAGACGTTGTTTTCCGCCTGCGGCTCGGTCAGCCCAAGGCTGTTCACCTGAACGCCGTAACGGAAGCGGCGGGCGGCTTCGTCCGCGACGCCGTAACGGTTGAGGCCGATTTCGTCCCATAAGGCGGTGAACGCCCGCATCTTGCAGAGCTCGGTGACAAAGCGGATGCCGGCGTTCACGAAGAAGCTCATCCGGCCGAAGACGAGGGGGAAATCCTCCGGCCTCACCTCGCCGACGCGCTTGACCTCATCCAGCACGGCGATGGCGGTGGCGAGGGCAAAAGCCAACTCCTGTTCCGGCGTCGCGCCCGCTTCCTGCAGGTGGTAGCTGCAGACGTTCATGGTGTTGAACTTGGGGGTTTCGGCGAGTCCCCAGGCGATGGTGTCGGCGGTGAGCTTCAGGCTCGGCTTGGGGGGGAAGATGTAGGTCCCGCGGGACAGATACTCCTTTAAGATGTCGTTTTGGGTCGTGCCCTGGAGTTTGCGACGGTCGGCCCCCTGTTCGTCGGCCAGGGCGACATAAAGCGCCAACAGCCAGGCCGCCGGGGCGTTGATCGTCATCGACGTATTCATCTGCTCGACGGGGATCTGGTCGAACAGGGCGCGCATGTCGCCCAGATGGCCAACCGGCACGCCGACTTTGCCCACTTCGCCTCGGGCGAGGATGTGATCGGCATCGTAGCCTGTTTGGGTCGGCAGGTCGAAGGCGATAGAGAGCCCCGTCTGGCCTTTGGCGAGGTTTGAGCGGTAGAGCCGATTGCTCGCTTCGGGGGTTGAGTGGCCGGCGTAGGTCCGGAAAATCCAGGGCTTGTCAGGGGCGTGCTGGAAGGCTGGGCTTTGGGAAGCGTCGTCGGCCATGGCGGGTCTCAGCGGCAAGAGCGATGGCTCAGACCCTGACCCATGCTTTGCTGCACTGCAAGAGAGAGTGCGTGGAGACGCGTTGGCGACCGTTCACGTCGCTTAGCGGCGGGGATAAAGCGCCTGCATCGCCGCCCTGCCCAGCAAGACGCCGCCTACGCCCAAGGTCAGAAACACGCCCAAGGCGAAAGGAGCCATCGGGTGCTGGTCACGGGCGAAGGCCAACGCCAGCAGGCCCGCCGGGATCAAGCCGGTCAACCAGATCAGGGCGAAGCGGACGAGGAACGTCCGAGGGGAAAGAGACTTGTCCATAGCAGCGCCAGTGAAGGTTATGTAAGATAGGTTGATAAATCTTCAATCGAACCCGGCGCTGTGACGCTGGTCACGCCCGCAGCGTCCACGCCACAGGGGATGGGGGTTTTGAGCCGATCCGATGCGGTGCGGCGTTTTTGGTGTTGCCGGTTCTGCGTGCGCGCCGCATCGTCGCACCTGCACAATTCAGTTGAGCTGCGGGGAGATGCATGTCCGGAAGCACGAACGCCAAGGGCGCGAAAGCGAATGCGGTCCGCGATCTTTATGACGTGGGTCAGATCCCCCCGGCGTTTCATGTGCCCGAGAAGATGTGGGCCTGGACGATCCGCAAAGAGCGGCATGGGCGCCCGGCGCAAGCGATGCAACTGGAGGTCGTGCCTACCCACACCATCGGCGAAGACGAGGTGCTGATCCTCGTGATGGCCGGAGGGGTGAACTACAACGGCGTGTGGGCCGCTTTGGGCGAGCCCGTCAGCACGCTCGATTTCCACAAGCAGCCCTTCCACATCGCGGGCTCGGATGCGGCCGGCATCGTCTGGGCGGTGGGATCCAAGGTGAAGCGCTGGAAGCCCGGCGACGAGGTCGTGGTCCACTGCAACCAGGACGATGGGGACGACGAAGAGTGCAACGGCGGGGACCCGATGTTCTCCCCAAGCCAGCGGATCTGGGGCTATGAGACGCCGGACGGCGCCTTTGCCCAGTTCGCTCGGGTTCAGGCCCGCCAGCTCATGGCGCGGCCAAAGCACCTCACCTGGGAAGAGAGCGCCTGCTACACCCTCACCCTGGCGACCGCTTACCGGATGCTGTTCGGCTTCCGGCCCAACATCCTGAAGCCCGGCCAGAACGTGCTCGTGTGGGGCGCGTCCGGGGGGCTCGGGGTCTTTGCGATCCAGCTCTGCGCGGTGTCGGGCGCCAACGCCATCGGCGTGGTGTCGGACGACGGCAAGGTTGATTTCGTGCTGTCGATGGGCGCCAAGGGCGTCCTGAACCGGAAGAACTTCAACTGCTGGGGGCAGCTGCCGAAGGTCAATGGGCCTGAATTCAACGACTACATGAAGGAAAGCCGCAAGTTCGGTAAAGCCATCTGGGAGCATACCGGCGGCAAAGACGTCGATATCGTCTTTGAGCACCCTGGTGAAAGCACGTTCCCCGTTTCTGTCTTTGTCACCAAGCGCGGCGGGATGATCGTCATCTGCGCCGGCACCACGGGCTTCAATCTGACCATGGACGCGCGCTTTTTGTGGATGCGGCAGAAGCGGGTGCAGGGCAGCCACTTCGCCAACCTCGCTCAGGCGAGCGCGGCGAACCAACTCGTCATCGAGCGACGGATCGACCCCTGCATGTCGGAAGTCTTCGGCTGGGACCAGATCCCCATGGCGCACGAAAAAATGCTCGATAACAAGCACCTGCCGGGCAACATGGCGGTGCTGGTGTCGAGCCCGCTCCCCGGCCTGCGGACGTTTGAAGACGTGCTCGAAGCCAGCGGACAGGGCTGAATACTTGCCCTGGTTTGACGAACTTTGCCAAAAACCCGGCCACCGTGGCCAAAGGAGCGTCCCTTGGCCATGATAAACCTATCCCTCCCCGATGCCCTTAAGGCCCATGTCGAAGCGCAGGTTGAAACCGGCCGCTCAGCGATCGCCGCGGGCTATGTCCGCGATCTAATCCGCCGCGATCAGGAGCGCTCGCAAAAGCTCGCCGCCATTCAGGCGCATGTGGCCGAGGGCCTCCCGAGCGGCCAGGCTGAACCGTTCAACCTGGATCAGTTCTTTGAAGAGCGCCGAGCTGAGGACAATGTCGCCGCTGAGGGTGGCTTTTCCCATCAAGCCTGCACCACGCGCGGATCTCAAGGCGATCATCCGGTTTTCCGCCCGGCGCTCGGGTCGGCCAGCGGCCGAGCCCTACGCGGCGTCGCTGGTCGAGGCGTTTGTCGAGGCATCGGAGAGCCCGACCCGCGTTCCAATCCGGGCCGCATTGATCCCGCCGCTGCGTGTTGCGTTCCGCGGCTCCTACGTCATCTTGTTTCAAGAGACCGAACGCTGGCTTGAGATCGTTCGGGTCCGACACCAGTGGGAGGCTTGGGCCCTTGGAGAGTGAGGAAACCCCATGACCAGCGCCGCTGACCGCCTCCGCGTCGCCATCGACGACCAGGGCGTGGCCGATGTCCGCCTGATCCGCCCCGACAAGATGAACGCCGTCGACGACGCGATGTTCGACGCGCTGATCGAAACCGGCGAAGCCCTGAAGCAGGACAAATCCGTCCGCGCCATCGTGCTCTCCGGTGAGGGAAAGGCCTTTTGCGCAGGGCTCGACACCGAGAACTTCGGCAAGATGGCCTCTGGCGCTCCGCGGCGGAACACCGATCTCGCCGCCCAACAGCGCACTCCGGGCGGGGCGAATCGGCCGCAACAGGCGGTGCTCGTGTGGCGGGAGCAACCGGTCCCCGTCATCGCTGCGGTGCATGGCGTGGCGTTCGGCGCCGGGTTTCAGCTCGCGCTTGGGGCTGATATCCGGATCGTTGCGCCCGATACGCGGATGGCGATCCTGGAGATCAAGTGGGGCCTAGTCCCGGACATGGGGGCCTATGTTCTGCTGTCTGGTTTGATCCGGGATGATCTCGTCCGCGAACTCACCTACACGGGCCGCATCTTCAGCGGTGAAGAGGCGGTGGGCCTTGGCCTCGCCGCCCGCACCACCGCTGATCCTTACGCCGACGCTCTGACCCTCGCCCACGAGATCGCGGGCAAAAGCCCGGACGCGATCCGCGCGGCCAAGCGCTTGTTTGAAGGTTCTCGCACTTGGGACCGGGGCCATACCTTGCGGGAGGAAACACGCGAACAGGTCGCGCTGATCGGCTCGCCGAACCAGAAAGAAGCCATCATGGCCAATCTGGAGAAGCGCGCGCCGCGGTTTGCGGATCCGACCTGAGCCGTCAGGCGGCCTGAGCGGTCGGCGGACGGGCAAGATCGGCCGCGATGGTCAGGGTGAACGTCGAGCCCCGGCCGAAAACGCTCTCGAGCCGGACGTCGCCGCCCAGCAATTGCGCGAGTTGCCGGGTGATGGCGAGGCCGAGGCCTGAGCCGCCATAGGTGCGAGTTGTGGAGCTGTCAGCCTGGGAGAAAGGCGCAAACAGGCGCTTGGCCTGTTCGGCGCTGATGCCGATGCCATTGTCTTGGACCGCGAAAGCGACGAGAGGGCCCTGACGCTGAACGGAGAGGCGCACGTCTCCGTGCGGTGAAAACTTCACGGCGTTCGACAACAAATTCAGCAGGCACTGGCTGACCCGGAACCCGTCGGTGATCGCTTTGCCGACATCGGGGGCGATCTCGAGGGTGAGCGCGATGTTGTTGGTTAGGGCTGCGGGCCGGACGGCGTCGATTGCGTCCCGCGCCAATGTTTGGAGGTCTACGGGCTCGACGCAGGTGTCCAAACGTCCGGCCTCGATTTTGGCGAGGTCAAGAACGCCGTCGATCATGTGCAGAAGCCGATGGGCGGCGCTGAGGACCCGGGCGAGATCGGCCTGATCCTGGGTGCGGCCGGATTCTGCAGCGCTTTCGCTGACAATCTCGGAATAGCCGATGATGGCGTTTAGCGGGGTGCGGAGCTCGTGGCTCATCACAGCCAGGAACTGGGATTTGGCAATGTTGGCGGCTTCCGCGGCGGCGGAGGCTTCGGCCAGGGCCTGGGTTCGGGCGGCGACCCTGTCTTCCAATTCGGCGGACAGGCGCTCGGCCACGTGCTTTTCTTCCATGAGCTGTTCGGCGGTGCGCAGGGTGAAAAGCCCACCGAAGAGCGCTCCGGTCAGGGCGCTGCCCATGACGAATAGAAAGGTGACGCCCGGGGCCGGGGTCACGAAGGCGACCATCACGCCAGCGGCGAGGGCAACGCCCGCCAGCATGGCGCCGAGGACCCGCCGAGACGGCGACAACAGGGCAAACCCCACCGCCATGAGCGGCAGAAAACTCGCCTGATCAGGGCTCTGCAGCAGGACGGCATGGATTGAAACGTTCAGGGTCGCCAAAAGGAATACGGCGGCGGCGGCGGCCTCAACCTGCTCGTATGAACTCACCCGGCGCTGCAGCCAGACCCGCAGGCTGAACGCGGCTAAGGCGGTGGTGAGGGCGATAAGGATCATCCACGCTTGCGCGGGCGGCGGCACTATAAGGCCGTGCGCGGCGGTCAGGACGACGTAGTAAACCGCCGCGACGCCCGCAAAAGCCTCGGTCCGCTGGCGATAGAGCGCGTAGAGCAGAGAAGGATCAGACGCCACGATCGGTCCAGCAAAGTCATAGATACGCTTGCAGGATTGAGCATGGGGCCTTTCGATCCCGTTAAATTTCAAAGACTAGGCTTTAAAAAGCGTGGGGAGGTTGTCGTCAGAGGTTTGCAGCAGCCGGTCCACCCAGCCATGGAACGTCTGCGCCCCGCCCTCGTTGCGGCCAAACAGAACCCACTCGCGGGCTCCGGACGCGAGCGCCTGCTGCTGCCGGAGGCCGGTATCGTAGTCCTCCTGGCGGACGACATACTCCAATACCGCGAACTGCTCCGTGGCGACCTTGGCTTGCTCTTCGGTGGGTTCTTTTTCCATCAGATAGAGCTGGGTGGTGAGGCTCTCCCCGACATGGGCGCCGGGGGTGAGGAGCGAGATCATCACCCCGCGGCCGCCGGCGTCGAAGGACGCGATGGAGACGTGGGGGAAGATCGTCCAAACCCCGGCCAGGAGCACGCTTGCGTCCCACGCCGCCTCGGGGGGCGCCCCATCGCCGATCAGATGGGAGGCGGGGCTCTGCACCCGCTGATGGGGGCCCCAGGCCTGATACAGGGCCCGGTTGGGCATCTGGGGGCCGAACGTCGCTTTGTGCAGGACCGGCAGATGATACAGGTCGAGATAGCCGTCATAGGCGATCTTCCAGTTCGGCCCCGGGATCGTCCGTTGGCTGAAAAGATGCCAATCGGCAAAGCCGAAATGGGCCAGGGCGCGATCATAGCCTGAGAGGTAGGCCTCGATCGACAGGGTGCTTTTGGGGTTCAGGATGGCCCAGATCAGCCCTGCGCGTTCCAGCGTGGGGAGCGCGATTAGGCTATGGGCGGCCTTGTCGATGGCGCCGAAATCCTCTTCCCGGGCGATGCCTATGAGGGCGCCCTGTTTCGTGAAGGTCCAGCCGTGATAGGGGCAGGTCAGGCGCTTGGCTTGGCCGCAGCCCGGCAAGGCGACATTGGCGCCCCGATGGGGGCAGCTGTTGAGGAACACACGCATGGCGCCGTCGTCGCCGCGGATCGCCAGGATCGGCACGCCGGCGATGGTCAGAGCTTTGTAATCGCCGGGCTTTTTGAGTTCTGCTGACGCCGTGACCACGAGCGGAAGCCGCCTGAAGACCATCGCCACCTCCTGATCGAACCGGGCGGGATCAGTGTAGATGGAGGCGGGCACGCGCATGATTTCGGGGGCTTGGGGGATGCGGTCGGCTTCCGCGGCGGCCTTCGCCGCTTGGACCAGGCCGATCATTTCTTCGCGCGACAGCGGTTTGGTCATGGCGGGGCTCTCCCTGAGCCTTGCCGCCCCTTTACCGGCTGAAGTGTCTTTTTCCGGCAGGACGGATTGATTGACGCATCCTAATGGGGGATGGCGCTGTCCGCCAAGGGCCTCGATTGACGTTTCGGGGTGATCTCGTCACGGTGAGCGCCGACTTGAAGAAAAGGGGAGCAGTCCAATGCGGGCCATGGCGGCGGTGATTGTTGGAGCGGCGATGATGACAGCGTGCGCAGGCCCGGCGGAGACCGCCAACGCCCCGCCGGAGGCGGCCGAAACCGAAGCGCAAGCGGTCCCCTCTGGCGCTCTCGGGGCTCCGGTTGAGGAAGGGGTGACGCTGGTCATCGCCGCGGACCAGTCCGGGCAGACGATCACCGTGCCCGTCGGACAACGCTTTGCCGTGGCGCTGGTGGGCGTGCCGACAGCGGGGTACGTCTGGGCGCCGTCCATGGTCCCGGCGTTTCTGACGCGGGCGGGCGAGGGCGGCGGCCCCACGGTCGCGGCGCAGAACGAGCCGGGCTACACGGGCGGCAACCACTGGGAAGTCCACTATTTCTCGGCCACAGAAGCCGGCGAAGGTCAGCTGAGCCTTGCGCAGCGGCGGCCCTGGGAGACCAATGAGGCCCCGGCCGATAGCTTCGCTGTGACGATCCGCGCGCAGTAAGCCGATGCTTCTGCTGGTGGTCTTGGTGTTCCTCGCGGCGTTCGCGGGGGTGATCGCCTGCACGTTCTGGGCGTTGCGGTTCGCTGGCCGGGCGATGGCGCGGCAGGAGCCGCGGCGAGGGCTGATGACGACGCTCGCCATTGGGGCGGCGCTTGGGGTTCCGGCCTGTGCGGCTCTGGGCTTTGCCGGCATGGCCGCGGTGCAGTTTTACGCCACCGCCTCGCGATGAAGTCGCCTGCGTCGCATTGCGCTTCCGCCCCGGCTTGTCTAGGCCAGTCCGACCATGGCCGAAGGCGCTGCCCCTCCGAACCGAGCCGCCGTCACTCAAGACGGGCTGTTGCTTGATCTCTGGTACTTCGCGGCGACGTCCGCCGAGCTGAAGCCCGGCGCCCAGTTCCGCCGAGAGATCCTGGGCGAGCCGGTCCTTTTGGGCCGCGCGAAAGACGGCCGGGTCTTCGCCCTGCGCGATATCTGCCCCCACCGGGCGGTGCCGTTGTCCGCGGGTCGGCAGGTCGACCACGAGGGCCAACCGACCATCCAGTGCCCCTATCACGGCTGGCGCTTCGGGGCGGACGGCCAGTGCAAGCACATGCCGTCGCTGCTTCCCGATCAGCCTTATGAGGTCGGGCGCATTCGTGTGCGCCGCTGGCCGGTGCATGAAGCGAACGGGGTCGTGTTCGTTTTCGTGTCGTCCGATCCGCGGTTTGACGGGGAGCCGACTGTGCCGCCGCCGCAGTTCGGCTTGGGCGAGGCGCAGCCGAAATTCGTCGTCCACCGGATCTTCGCGGCCCACATGGACAATGCGGTGGTGGGCCTGATGGACCCCGCCCACGTGCCGTTCGTGCACTCCCAGTGGTGGTGGCGGCCGCCATCTGCGGGCCTCAAGATCAAGGAAAAGCGCTTTGAGCCCCGGGACCGCGGCTGGGGTATCGCCCGCCACGCGCCCTCAGGCAATTCGCTCGCCTACCGGGCGCTGTTCGGCGGATCGGTGACGACGGAGATCGTGTTCAAGCTTCCTGGCTTCCGATGGGAGGTGGTGGAGAACGAGAAATCCCGGCTCTTCACCCTCACGTGCCTGACGCCGGAAAACGCCCAGTCCACAAGGATTACGCAGGTGACCTATTGGTCCAATGCGCCGTTGATGGATCTGATGAAGCCGATCCTGATCCCGGCGGCGAAGGAATTCCTGGATCAGGACGGTCGGATGGTGGATCTACAGAACACCGGGCTCAAGTATCAGCCCGCCATGCTTTGGATCGACGACATCGACGTCCAGGCGAAATGGTATCACAAGCTCAAACGCGAATGGGCGGCAAGCCGGGCGGAGGGGCGCGCGTTCGCGAACCCGATCGAGCCTGTGACCCTGCGCTGGCGGAGCTGAAGCCACAGGTTCTGGTTAAGGCGCGTCGCGTTACGTGTTTCGCGTCCATGGAGATCGCGCCGTCGGCGCGCCGCCTTTCGCCACCCCGTCTCCGCGCTAAGCTGTTGAAGGGCTTGATGGAAGACGTGGGCGAGATGATGCGGGTCTCAGTTTTGGCCGCGGTGGCCTTGGTCAGCGGGTGCGCGGCGATGCAGCCGCCGTCGTCCGGGCCGTGGCCGCCGATCCGGGTCGCCGCGGTCCAAGCCGTCGCGCCAGCGCCGCTGGCGGGGCCTCCTGCTCCGGCGGCGACGCCTGCGCCCGCCACCATTGAGCCGAACGCCGCGCCAGCGCCTGGCGGGCCGGCGGCCCTGTTCTCCCTGCCGGACGGGTGGCGCGTGCCGAACGACGCGGAGCTTGAAGGGCCGCTTCTGATCCGCCGTGGCGACAGCCCGAGCCTGTATCTGGCCGCAACGGGCGACTTCAACAGCGACGGTCGGCCGGATCGGGCTTTATTGCTCGTCTCGGACGCGCAGAACCAGTTCGGCGTGTTCATCGATGACGGGCGATCGGCGACGACGCCGCTGCTGGTGGGGACCCCGGGGGCGGCGGTGGTCGGTCTGGGGCTTGAGACGACCAGCGCGGGGGCTCTGCGGTTCTTCCAGTTCGGGGCGGCGCAGTACGCCATCGGCTGGGACGGCGCGACCTACGCTGTTACCCCTGAAGGCGACTAACGCCCCAATCTGATAGGCTCTTGGTTTCAGCGAAGAGATTCGCGCGGCCCGAGCCCTCATGCCTATTCGTGTTTTGCCCCCTGAAGCGGTGAACCGCATCGCCGCCGGCGAAGTCATCGAACGCCCCGCCGCGGCAGTGAAGGAGCTTGTGGAGAACAGCCTCGACGCCGGGGCGCGCCGCATCGCGATCAGCATCGAACGGGGCGGGTTGAGCCTGATCCGGATCGAGGACGACGGCGTCGGCATGGCGCCGGAAGAGCTGTCCCTGGCCGTGGAACGCCACGCGACCTCAAAGCTCGCCGCCGACCCGTCGGGCGGGGTTGATCTGTTGAACATCTCGACCATGGGTTTCCGGGGCGAAGCGCTGCCCTCCATCGGGGCGGTGGCGCGGCTTGCCATCACCGCCCGCACGGCCGATGCGGGCGACGCCTGGACGATCGGGGTTGAAGGCGGCGCGGTGGGGGCCGTGCGCCCTGCGTCTTGGGCTTCGCGGAGCGCGTCCGGCGCGGTGATCGAGGTCCGGGATCTGTTCTTTGCGACCCCGGCGCGGCTTAAATTCATGAAGTCCGAGCGGGCTGAGACCCTGGCGGTGAGCGAGGTTCTGAAACGCCTTGCCATGGCGCGGCCTGAAGTGGGCTTCACCCTCGACAGCGACGGCCGCACGCAGTTGAAGCTGAGCCCGGAACGGGAATCCGAAGGCGAGAGCCTGCGACGACGGCTCGCGGCGATCTTGGGGGCCGACTTTGCTCCGAACGCCATTCCGCTGGACCAGACCCGGGGCTCTGCACGGCTGACGGGCTTTGCGGGTCTGCCGACCTTCCATCGCGGCACGCGGGAGTTTCAGCATCTGTTCGTCAATGGTCGGCCCGTCAAGGACAAGCTCATCGTGGGGGCGGTGCGGGCGGCGTATCAGGATTTGCTTGCGCGGGACCGTCACCCGGTTGTGGCGCTATTTTTGACGATTCCGCCGGAGGAGGTGGACGTGAACGTCCACCCCGCCAAGACTGAAGTGCGTTTCCGCGATCCAGGGTTGGTGCGGGGGCTCATCGTCGGCGCGCTCAGCCACGCTTTGGCGGGGCATGGCCATCGGGCGGCGACGACGACGGCGGCCACAGCGCTCGATTTCGCGCGGCCTCAGGCTTATCCGAGCGCGCGACGGCCGATCCCGTATCGCCCCGCTTTCGACGAGGCGGGCCTCGCCGCCTGGTCGCAGGCGGAGCGGGAGGCGGCCGGTCAGGGCGTGGCGGAGGCGCGATTCGCCGGCTTCGAGACCCCAGGAGCCCGGATCGAGCCGGCGGCCATGCCCTCAACCCCCGCGCCAAGGGATCTTGAGGATTTTCCGCTGGGCGCGGCCCGGGCGCAGCTGCACGAGACCTATATCGTGGCGCAGACCCAGGACGGCATCGTCATTGTGGACCAGCACGCCGCGCATGAGCGGCTCGTCTATGAACGCATGAAAGCGATGCTGGCGGAGGGCCAAGTCAACCGGCAGGCGCTGTTGCTTCCCGACATCGTGGAGCTTGATCCAGCGGAGACCGAGCGGCTGCTGGCGCGGGCGGAGGAGTTGGCGGAGCTTGGGCTGGTGATCGAGCCTTTTGGCCAGGGCGCGGTCTGTGTGCGGGAGACGCCGGCGCTTTTGGGGCGGGTCGACAGCGCGGGGCTTCTCAAAGATCTTGTCGACGATTTGGCCGAGCTGGGCGGGGCCCACGCCCTCAAGGAGCGCCTGGAAGAGGTGTGCTCATCCATGGCGTGCCGGGGTTCGGTGCGTTCGGGGCGTCGCCTGACGGGGGAGGAAATGAACGCGCTCCTCCGCCAGATGGAAGCGACGCCCTTTTCGGGGCAATGCAATCATGGCCGGCCCACCTATGTGGAGCTGAAGCTCAGCGATATTGAAAAGCTTTTCGGCCGGCGTTGACACAGTATCAGCCCGACATCGCGCGCGATCTCCATGACACGCCTGTCAGGATTTTGGTCGCCTTGACCATGCAGGGCCTTGCCAATGGCAGGGAGCTCGGGGCAGGTATCTGGTGTGACCGAAGGCACGGTCGGGCGCGAGGGGCCAGGGCAGTGTCGGTTGCGGGGACCAACCCACCCAAAGGACTAATCCATGAAAAGCTTGAAATTTGCCGCAGTCGCCATGGCCGCCTTCGCCGTCTCAGCGGCGGGAGTGGCCCTCGCGCAGGACTACTCGCAACAGCCGGCCTACGGCTCGGTGTCGCTGCAAGCCGGCTTCCTGCCTGATCCGTTCCTGCTGAACGTGGACGCCGGCGGCGGGATCGACGCCTCCCGAACCATCGGCTGCGCGGGGTTTGTGGCCGTGGCGCCGGACTTCCGCCTGAACTACGCCCCCGGCAGCTACCCGCTCACCATCGGCGCGGTGGCCAACGGCGACACGACGATTGTGATCAACGCGCCGGATGGCAGCTGGTACTGCGACGACGACAGCGGGGGCGATCTGAACCCTGCGGTAACGTTTAACCAGCCGATGGGCGGCCAGTACGACATCTGGGTCGGGACCTACAGCTCGGGCAGCCTGATCCCAGCTCAGATCGTCATCACTGAGCAATAATCCGCCTTCGTGTCTTGGGGCGCTGCGGCCGAAGGGTGCTTTTTTCCTTCGGTCGCCGGCCCCGGCAGACCCCCGCCCCCTTCAAGGCCCGTCGCGGGCCTACCCAAAAGGCGTGAAGCACATGAGCAAATTGTCTTGGGTCGCGGCCACCGCGGCCGCCGTGGCCCTCCTGTCCGCGCCCGCGCAGGCGCAGGATTGGACCTTGGACCCGACCTTCGGGACCTATGACGTTCCGGCGGGCTTCACGCCCGATCCGATGATTATCGACGGCATTATTTCTGGCGGCGGAGAAGATGTCAGCGCGGTGCTCGGCGGCTGCAACGGCTATGTGGCAACGGCGCCGGACGTGCGGATCAACTACACCGCAGGCGGCTATCCGCTGACGTTTGCGACCGTCGGCCCGGACGGCTCGGACGTGACGCTGCTGATCAATGGTCCAGACGGCGCCTGGTACTGCAATGACGACGTGGACGAGACCACGCTCAATGCGGCGCTCACTTTCACGACGCCGATGTCGGGCCAGTACGACGTATGGATCGGCACCTATAATCCCGGAGAAAACTTCGAAGCGGCCTTGGCGCTGAGCGAGCTTGTCACCGACGGCAGCGCGCCGCTGGCGGAATACTCGATCGGCGTCCCGTATGACGAGCCGGCCGCTACTGTAGCGGCGGACCTCATGCTCCTGACGGGGTTTACGCCTGACCCGGCACGGGCCGAACTGTGGGCTGGCGGTGCGCAGGACGGCGCCGAGTTCGGCTGCATCGGCTGGTACAACACCGAGCCCTCTTATGTGCTCGACTTCCAGACGGACGGGGGTCTGCCGCTGATCCTGTCGGCCAACTCCGCTCTCGACGCCACTTTGATGGTGATTGACCCGAACGGGGAAATGGCCTGTGACGACGACGGCGGCAATAACGGGTTCAACCCGTCATTGACCTGGGCGACGCCGGTGAGCGGGATCTATTTTATCTATCTCGGATCCTATTCCCGCGCTGAGAACGGCCCAGCCACGCTCAGCATCTCCGAACTCTATAGCGAGTAAGACCTTCATCAGAGCAGAGCCGGCCTCCCGCGTTTGCAACGCGGGAGAACTGGTCAGCTTCTGTCGCGACGCGCTAAAGGGTTAACCATCACCCTTGGGGGAAGCGCCATGCCGGATATTTTCCTGTCCTACGCCAGCGAAGACCGGGAGCGCGTGCGCCCCTTGGCGGAGGCGTTGGCGGGCAAAGGCCATCAGGTCTGGTGGGATCGGGGCCTTGCGGCCGGCGACGATTACGCCCGGGTCATCGGGGCGGCGCTGGAACAGGCGCGGATCGTCATCGTTTGCTGGACGCCGGCGTCTGTCGCCAGCGTCTGGGTGCGGGACGAGGCCGCTCGAGCCCGAGATGCGGGTAAGCTCGTGCCGGTGATGCTGGATCAGGCGGCGCTCCCGCTCGGGTTCGGGGCGATCCAGGCGGAGGACTTCACGCGCTGGAACGGGGCGCCGGACGCCGCGCAGATGCAGCTTCTGAACGAAGCTATCAAAGCGCGCCTTGAGGGCCGTGCGGTGGACACCGACGCTGTGGCGGAGAAAAGGGCGCGTCTTGGGCGGCGAATCCGGCTGGTGACAGTTTTGACCTCGGTGGCGGCGCTGGTGGGGATCGCGGCGGGGATTTCGACGATTGTGAACAACCGCCGGGAAGCGGCGCAGCCGCCGGTAACGGCGGAAGTGGGCCTTGCGGAGCAATTGCTGCAGCTGGTGCGCGACGGCACGATTACTCCGGAGCAGGCGATCGAGCTGGCCCGCATCCTGGAGAGCGGCGCGTTTGAGGGCAGTCAGGCGGCGGCGCTTGAGACGAGCGGGCCGCAGCCGCCGGCGCTTGATGTGGCGCTTGCGAGCGCGGCGTCGGTGGATGCCCTTGAGTTCAGCGTCCTGGCGCGCGATCTTTACCGCGCCAATGTCGAAACATTGCTGCGGAGCAGCGACCCCCTTGTTCGGGAAGCGGTTTTGGCGTTATCCAGCGAGGGAACCAGAGACGAGGCGTTCAATACGCTTTGGCGCGCGGCGGAGGCAGGCGCTGCGGAGGCGAGCGCGATCTGGCGGGTGTGCGGGGCGGTTGGGTTTGCGACCAACAATCCCCGAGGGCTGGAGGCGTTGGAGCGCGCGCGGCAGGCTGATCCGAACACTTTTGCGGTCTGGCGGCTATTGGGCTTCGCCTATGCGCAGATCCAGCGCCCGGCGGAGGCGGAAGGCGCGGCGCTGGTGGGCGCGGGCCTTGCGGCGCAAGAGGCGCAGGAACCGGAGGCCGCAGAGCAGCATCTGGGCCAGGCGCTGCCGACCCTTGAGGATCCTCTCGCTCGCACCTTCGTTCAGGCCGAATTGGGGGATGTGGCGCTGGCTCGGGGCGAGCCGACGGTGGCGGCGGAGCGGTTTCAGGAAGCGCTGCGGATCGACGCCGGGCTCGCCGACAGCCTGGCGCCGGATTCGAACCCCACCGCGGCGGAGGCGGTCGAAGACATCCGCCTGAGCGTGCGCCAGCGCTATGCGCTGGCGTTGGACGACACCGGGCGAGGCCGGGAGGCGTGCGTGCAGCTCCGGGCGGCGGCTCGGGCGGCGCAGCCTCTAACAGAAACGCCGGAAGCGCTGTTGGAGCGCTGCGGCGTGTCTGCTGCGGCGAGGCCTGCGCCGGTCGAAGGCGCGCGGGCTGCGGAGCCCGCCCCGATGGAGGCCGTCGGTCCGGTGGAGCCTGCGCCCGTGGCGCCGCGGACCCTGGAGCGGGCGCCGACGTCGCCGACGCTGCGGCCGACGCCCTGATCAGGCGGGATCGGCGCCGGGGGTGAGGAAGCTGATCCGGGCCGCGCCGTAAATGCGGTCATCGAGGAGCCGAAAACCCTCCAGGCCAGGGGCCTTCTCCTCCGCCCCCGTTTCGACGACAATGAGGGCCTCAGGCGCGATCCAAGCGCCGGGGAGAAGGCCGCCAATCGCCCGCGGGACAAGGCCCTTGCCGTAGGGCGGGTCGAGAAACACCAGCTCAAAGGGCGCGCCTAAGCCCGTGGGACGCGGGCCTAAATCGAGTGCGCTGCGGCGGTGCAAACGGGTGACGCCGAACGCCTGAAAGGCTTCGATGTTGCGGCGGATCGCGCCGCGGGCGGCTTCGTCAGTCTCAACGAACAGGCAAAAGGCCGCCCCGCGGGACAGAGCCTCAAACCCCAAGGCGCCCGACCCCGCAAACAGATCCAACACACGCCTGCCCTCGAGGCCCGGGCTCCAAGGGGCGTGGGCGAGGATGTTGAACAGGCTTTCGCGCGCCCGATCCGAGGTCGGCCGGGTTGAGCGGCCCGGCGGCGTAGCGATTGGGCGGCCCTTATGAGCCCCCGCGACGATCCGCATGCTGCTGTTCCTCAGGTTTTCGGCTGACATAGACCAATGGCGCGGCGATGGCCAATCGCGGACAATCAAGACCATAAACAAGACGGGGAAATTGCTCGTGGATGGGATGACAGCTGACATGGCCGCCTTGGCGCAGGTGGTTTTGATCGACCTTGCTCTGGCGGCGGACAACGCGGTGGCGGTGGGCCTTGCCGCTTCGGCCTTGCCTCAGGCTCAAAGGCAGCGGGTGATCGCCATCGGGATCGGGCTTGCATTGGCCTTGCGGGTCATCTTTGCGCTGGTCACCGTTCAGTTGTTGCAGATCCCCGGGATTTTGCTGTTGGGCGGGCTGCTGTTGTTCTGGGTCGCCTGGCGGATGTGGCAGGACATCAGCCATCACCAGAGCCTGGAAGCTGGGCTTGAGGCGGCGGACCGTGTAGAGGCGAGCGTCAAGTTGCGCGCGCCGCCGACCTTTTTCGGCGCCCTTCTTACCATCGTCATCGCCGATGTTTCGATGAGCCTCGACAATGTGCTGGCGGTGGCGGGGGTTTCGCGGCATGCGCCGGAGATCATGGCTTTCGGCCTTGTCCTGTCGGTGGCGCTGATGGGGGTGGCGGCGAGCCTTGTGGCGGGGATCATCGCCCGCTTTCGTTGGATCGCCATCATCGGGGTTGTCGTGATCGTCTTGGCCGGGGCGCGGATGGTGTGGGAAGACGGGCATCGGCTTGCGCCGGAAGCCATCCCGCCGATGCCGACGTGGCTTGGATCGGCGCCGCATGCTGCGGACGCGCCGGCTCACTGATCTTTTGAGGTGTCTTTGGCTTTTGGGGGCTTCCGCAAGCCCAACTGGTCCTTGATCACGCGGCTCTGCACCTCTTCGACAGCGCCCACGGGCAATGTGCCGAGCTGGAAGGGGCCATAGGCCAGCCGTATCAGGCGGTTCACCTTGAGGCCCAGCGCTTCCAACACGCGGCGGACTTCGCGGTTCTTGCCCTCTTGCAGGGACAGGGTGATCCAGGCGTTGGCGCCTTGCTGACGATCGAGCTCAGCTTGGATGGAGCCGTATTTGACGCCCTCCACCGTGATGCCGAGGGCCAGTTCATCCAGGGCCCTTTGCGTGATGACGCCATAGGCTCGGGCGCGATAGCGCCGGATCCAGCCATTGGCGGGCAGCTCCAATCGGCGGGCCAAGGCGCCGTCATTGGTGAGAAGGAGGAGGCCTTCGCTGGTCAAGTCGAGACGGCCGACAGAGATGGCCCGCGGCATGTCCTCAGGCAGCCGCTCAAAGACGGTCGGGCGGCCTTGCGGGTCCTTATGGGTGGTCACAAGGCCCGAGGGTTTGTGGTAGCGCCACAGGCGGGTGGCCGAGGCGGCGGCGATGGGCTTACCGTCGAGGAGGATCTTATCCTGCGGGCCGACCTTGAAGGCGGGGGTGTCCAGGCGTTTGCCATTGACGCTGACGCGGCCGTCCGCAATGAGGCGTTCGGCGTCGCGGCGTGAGCAGACGCCTGCGCGGGCCATGACCTTGGCGATACGCTGGTCTTCCGCCTCGGGAGGCGGCGGGGCTAGGGCGGCTTTGCGGGCGCGAGGCATGACAAGGGCGGTACAGGTGGCGACGGAGCAAGGCAAGGGCGGAGCGGGGGAATGGGGCGCGCTAGATGCGGCGCATATGCGCGCGGCGCTCACTCTTGCGCGGGCCGCCGCCGAGGCCGGTGAGGCGCCGATCGGGGCTGTGCTTGTGGGGCCGCAGGGGGCGATGCTCGCGGAGGCGCACAACCGGCCGATTGCGTTGTCTGATCCGACCGCCCATGCGGAGGTGCTGGCCCTGCGGGGGGCATGCGCCGGCCTCGGCAATTATCGCCTGCCGCTTGGCTGTACGCTCTACGTGACGCTGGAGCCCTGCGCCATGTGCGCGGGGGCCTTAAGCCATGCTCGGCTCGGGCGGCTGGTGTACGGCGCAGCCGACCCCAAAGGCGGGGCGGTGGCGCATGGGCCGCGGTTTTTCGCCCAAGCCACCTGTCACTGGCGGCCTGAGGTTGCGGGCGGGCTGTTCGGCGACGAGAGCGCTGCGCTGTTGAAGGCGTTCTTCAAGGCCCGGCGCTGAGGAGCGCGCGGGCGGCGGCGGCGTCCTGGGCGATTTGGGCGGTGAGGGCTTCAAAACTCCCGAACCGTCGTTCGGGCCGCAGGAACGCAATCAGAGCCGCTTCCAGGGTCTGGCCGTAAAGGTCTTCCGCGAAATCAAAGAGATGGGCTTCAAGCAGCGGTTCGGCGTCGGCTCCCGCCAGCGTGGGACGTACACCGAGATTGGCGACGCCTTGAATTTCGCGGCTATCGGCGAGCCGTGCGCGGATGGCATACACTCCCAAAGCCGGGCGGAGATAGGCGCCAAGGGCGATGTTGGCGGTGGGGAACGCGATGGTGCGGCCTCTCTGTTGGCCTGGGATCACCTCGCCTTCGATGGCCCATGGCCGGCCCAGAAGCCGCGCGGCGAGGGCGACATCGCCTTCAAGCAGCGCCTCACGGATGGCGGAGGACGAGATTTTGTCGCCCGGGTGGTCGCTGTCGTCGACGGCGTCGACGATGGTGACGCCGAAGCCGAGGGCTGCGCCTTGGCGCTTGAGCGTTTCGGCTTCGCCGGTGCGGCCGCGGCCGTAGCGGAAATCGAGCCCGATGCACACATGCCGGACGCCGATCGCCTCTGACAGGACCGCCTTTGCGAACGCTTCATCCGAGAGGGCCGCGAGGGGCGCGTGGAAGCTGACTTCGATCAGGGTTTCGACCCCAAGAGCCGCCAAAGCCCGGGCCCGCTGGCGGGCGGTCTGGAGGCGAAAGGGCGAAGCGGCGGGCTGGAAGTGTTGGCGGGGGTGGGGTTCAAAGACAATGGCGGCTGGGCTTGCGCCCAGGCGGCGCGCCTGCTCTACGGCAGCCTCCACCACGGCCTGATGGCCGCGATGGACGCCGTCAAAATTGCCTAGGGCGGCGGCGCAGCCATTGGCCAGGGGCGCCTGCGGCAGGGCGGCCAATGACAGGGCGTGAACCTGCACGCTCACCCGCCGGCGCGCTTTGGCGCAAGCACGACCGCTTCGCCTTCCAGCACGGTCTTGCCTTCGACGCTGCAGACGCAATCGAGGGTCACGCGGCCCTTGGCCTCATCCAGGGCGGTGATCTCAACCCGCGCCTCTACGGTGGCGCCGAGGCGAACCGGGCGACGGAACTGAAGGGTCTGGGAGAGGTAGATCGCGCCGGGGCCTGGGAGACGCGTACCCAACAGGGCGCTAATGAAGCTGGCGCTCAGCATGCCATGGGCGATGCGGGTCTTGAACGGGGTCTCGGCGGCGAAGGCCTCGTTCAAGTGGACGGGGTTGTCGTCGCCGGACACAGCGGCGAAGGCGATGACGTCGGCCTCGGTCACAGTGCGGACGATGCTGACGTCCTGGCCGATGCGCAAATCTTCAAAACAATGGCCGGCCATAGTTTGAGCTATCCCCCGTTGCAGGCTTTACCGAATTTTATGCGTGCCTGGGCTATCTACCCCACCAACATCCTGACGCAAAGCTTGGGTTGGTGAGGACAAGACAATGGCCGTTCAAATGTCGATGCCCATCCTGGTGGTGGACGATTACAACACGATGGTTCGGATTATCCGCAATCTTTTGAAGCAGCTGGGCTTTGAGAACGTGGATGAAGCCAGCGATGGGCAAGCGGCTCTCGCTAAGATGAAGATGAAGCCCTACGGCCTTGTGATCAGCGATTGGAACATGGAGCCGATGACCGGCTACGAGCTCCTGCAGCACGTGCGGGCCGACGATCGGTTGAAGCCCACGCCGTTCATCATGGTCACCGCTGAATCCAAGACGGAAAACGTGATCGCGGCGAAAAAGGCCGGCGTGAACAACTATATCGTCAAGCCGTTCAACGCGCAGACGTTGAAGTCGAAGATGGTGTCCGTGCTTGGCGATTTCTAAGTCGACCTAAGATCAAGACTAGCAGAGAAACTGGAGAACGCTTTATGTCCGCCGCCCATACAGCCGCTGAACGGGTGCGCGATGCGCTCTCAAGCCTCAATCGCACCGATCTGAAAGATCCCAGGCTTGTGGAGGTCTTGGACCTGTCTCAGCAATTGGTGGACGCGATGCAGGCGTTTTTCGGGTCCCTCGACTCCAAGGTGTACGGCGAGTTCCGCTATATCGGCGCCTATATCGCCCGGACGCGCCAGGAAATCGCCGCGCTGCGCCCGAACGACATCAAGGAAGAGCGCATCCCGTCCGCGGGGGCCGAGCTAGAGGCCATCGTCCGCCACACTGAAGACGCCACGCACACGATCATGAGCGCTGCGGAAGCCATCATGTGCGCGAACCCCGCGGAACCAGGCTACGCCGATGTGGTCAATGAGCGTGTGCTGGAGATTTTCCAAGCCTGCTCGTTCCAGGACATCACCGGTCAACGGGTGCGGAAGGTGGTGGAGACCTTGAAGCACATCGAAGAGCGCGTGGTGCGGTTTGCCGAGGTCATGGGGGTCCAGGACGCTCCTTGCGAGATCTCGGAGGAGGAGAAGCGCAAGAAGGCGCTCCTGCTGAACGGCCCCGCGCTGAACGGCCCCGAGGTCAAGCAAGACGCGATCGACGCCCTGTTCTCCGAACCGGTGGGGCAGAAGAGCCAGGCCGATATCGACGCGCTGTTCGCCTAAGGCCTGCGGTCGGCGGTGGCGGCCCGGGCAGCGGCGAACTCCGCGCTTGGATACCACTGTGGCCAGCGGCGGCTGTTGGCGAGGCCTTGGCCGACGGTGAAGTAAAGCTGCAGGTCCTGTGACACGCCGGTCAGATCCCAGGCGTCGCTGAACTCGTCGTCCGGCTTGTGGTAGCGGTCGGCGGTGTAGGCGCGGTTGAGGGCCTCGCCGCGTTCGCGTCCGCCCTCGATGAGATCAAGCCCCCCTTGAGCATACAGAACCGGCACGCCGATCTGGGCGAGGGGGAAGTGATCGGAGCGGAAGAAGCCGCCCTGCTCGGGGAAGGGCTCGGGCGCCACGGTTCTGTGCTGGGCAGCGGCGGCTTCGGCCAAGAGCGCGTCCATTTCCGATTTGCCGAAGCCCGTGATCTTCACATCCCGCGTCGCGCCGTAGATGGCGCCGCCGTCCATGTTGATCGCCGCGGCCACCAAGGCCGGATCAACGGTGGGGTGGGCGGCATAGTAGATTGAGCCCAACAGCCCCTGCTCCTCGGCGGTGAAGGCGACAAAAACGTTGCTTCGCTCGCCGCGGCCTTGCGCCACCGTATGGCGGGCGAGTTCGATCAGGCCGGCTGTGCCTGTGGCGTTGTCCATGGCGCCGTTGCAGATGTCATCGCCGTTGACCGGCGGACAGCGGCCAAGATGGTCCCAGTGGGCGGTGTAAAGCACGGATTCCTCCGGGCGCTGCCGGCCGGGAAGCACGCCGACGACATTGTAGGAGCGGCCGCGGGTGATCGTGGTTTCAAGCTGGACTGACCCGCGGAGGCCCATCTCCACCGGGGTGAAGCCCGGGGTTTGCGCGGCGGCCTTCAAGGCGCCGAAATCGAGCCCTGCGCCGGTGAAGAGCTCAGTGGCGGCGGCGGCGGAGACCCAGCCCTCGACCGCGACCCGGGGATGGCTCTCGCCTTCGCCGCGGGCGGTGTCGAGTTGGGGGCCGGTCCAGGACGCAACTACCACGGGCCAAGGGTAGGACGCGGGGGCGCTTTCATGGACGATGAGAGCCCCAGCGGCGCCCTGGCGGGCCGCTTCCTCGAATTTGTAGGTCCAGCGGCCGTAATAGGTCATGGCGCGGCCGCCGAAGCCGCGATCGTCGCCTGTGGCGAAGTCAGGATCGTTGACCAGGATCACGGCGATTTTGCCGGTCATGTCGACGCCGGCGTAATCGTTCCAGCCGATCTCGGGGGCGACAATGCCGAAGCCCACGAACACGAGCGGGGCGTTGTCCAGGTTGATTGAGGGATTGAGGCGCTTGGTCCAGACGACCTGGTGGGTGCGGTACTCCATCAGGCCGGCATAGGCGTCGCCGGCGATGAAAAGGCGAGGCTCGTTGGTGACGGTGGCGGAGACAAGCGGGACCTCTTGGCGCCAGCCCATGGAGCCATCGGCCTGCAGCGCTCCGGGTTGAAGCCCGGCCTGGGCAAAGGCGCGCTCGAGATAGTCGAGCGTCATCTCTTCGGCGGGTTCTGCTGGAGGGCGGCCTTCAAACGCATCTGAGGCGAGGATCGCGATGTGCTCGCGCAGGGCCATCGGCGACAGGGGCGGATGGAAGAAAGCTGGGATCTCCCCGGTGAAGGACTGCAACGGATTCGGCGCAGGCGAGGCATGCGAGGGCGTCTCATCGCGGCCGAGGCCAAGGCCCGCACAGGCCGCAACGGCCAAACAGGCCGCCGCCGCCGTCAAAGCGTTGCGCCACATCATGAAGCCCTCCCAAGGTGGTTTTCTTATCCGGATAAGAGCTTAGGCGAGAGCGGCGAGCTTCGTCCACCCAGCGGTGGGCTCAGGCCATGTGGGCGCGGCAGGGGCCAATCTTTCCGGAACATTGGGCTTGGGGCGCGGTTTCATCCGCTGGTCTGCGATGTTGGAGAAAGCCCCATGGATGACGGCATACTTGGTTGGATTGTCTTCACAGTCGGGATCGTGCTTGCGGGGATCGGGGTGTTTGCATTGATCCTGAGCCCGCTTTTGGTCTTGGTGATCGCCGCCGGGGCCGGCCTTGCGATTTGGATCACAGGCGCATTCGCTGACAGGCGCAGGCTGACATAGCGCAGGCTCCACGCCTAACTGCGCACGAACGCGACCGTCTCCCCACTGCCGGTAAACTCGGCCTGCATCAGCGGCACGATCTGGGCTGCGACTTCTTCCGGGGTCGGCAGGGTCATCGGGTCCTCGCCGGGATAGGCGCGGGCGCGCATCTGTGTGCGTGTGGGGCCGGGGTTGAACAGGTTCGCCTTGATCGCGGTGATTTCCAGCTCATCCGCCCAGCACTTCACCAGCGCCTCGAGCCCCGCCTTGGACGCTGCGTAAGCCCCCCAATAAGCACGCGGTCGGGTCGCGACGCCGGATGTCATAAACACCGCCCGGCCCGCCGCGCTCTGTTGCAGCAGCGGGTGAAAGGCCCGGATCAGGCGTGCATTGGCGACAAGGTTTGTGGCGAGGGTCTCCTCGACCATTTTCGGGGTGGCTTGGTGGGTGGGCGTCAGCGTGCCCAAGGCGGCGGCGCAGGCGGCCAGAGCGTCGATCCGGCCGAAGCGCTCATACAGCGCCGCGGCAAGGCGATCGACGCCGTCGTAGTCCTTCAAGTCGAGCGGCACGAGGGTCAGGGGCCCCGCACCCGCCGCCTGCACCGCATCGTCGAGGGCCTCCAGGGCCTTTTGGCTGCGGGCGATCGCGACGACCTGATCGCCGGCGACAGCGCAGGCGCGCGCAACCGCGTGCCCGATCCCGCGGGACGCCCCGGTCACCACCACGATCCGTTGTTCGGTCACTTCGCTCACCC
>JBILVS010000016.1:0-37475 GCA_044370335.1 Caulobacterales bacterium | reverse complement strand
CGTCACGCTCGCCTATGAAGGCGCGCCGTGGAAGCTGATCCCCAACGTTGTGGAGCTCGCTGGGCCTAAACTGACGCTGGTGGCCGATCGACAAAGCACCGCAGGCGGGGGCCAAAGCTTCGGCGTCCACCGCATGACGCTCGCCGACGAGATCAAGATCGGCGACGGCGCAAAACTCGACGTGGTGGTCTGTCTGCCGGGCTCCAGCGGCGCCGCTCTCAGCTTCGCCGCCGCGCTTACGGAAGAGCGGCAAGGTTCGCTTAAGCTGTCGCACATTTTCGATCACATGTTGCCGTTCCAGATCCCCGACAAAGGTCTCGGCGCTTTGGAAATTGAAGACATCTTGATCAACGGCGACCTGGGCGACAAGGTTTTGAGCTTCCAGATCGACCTCAAGGACCACTGGACCATTTTTACCGACTTGGCGCTCGAAAGCCTGTCACTGCAGCTTACGCACAGCGAGGAGGGCGTCACCGGCTCCTTCGCTGGCGCTCTCACCCTAGGCAAGACCGCCCCGGCCCGCTTCGAGCTCAAGGCCGAGCTGCCCGACCAAGACACCGGCTTCATCTTTACCGGCGCCCTGCTAAAGCAGGACTCGCACGGGGCGCTGCTGCGGACCTATGTCCGAGACGCCGCAGGCAAGCTGACCGTCGACGCAACACAAGCCAACAAGCGAACCTGGCCTGAGGTGAAGGAGCAGGCGCGCACCCTGCTCGGCCTTGTCTTGGCCGACAGCGATCGCGCAGACATGCCGCTTCTTGCGACCGATGAAAGCGGTTTCGTCCTCGACGCCGCCAACCACATGCCCCAGCTGCTTGTCGTGGTTGAGGTCATCGATGCGGAGGGAAACCTCTTTCAGACGCTTGGAACCAAGACGATCGCCTGCCGCGACACCGGTCTCGATCCCGCGACCCTGACACTGGCCAACATCGACCCCCCTTTGCCGCCGCTGGCCGATCAAAGCCACAGCTACCGTATCCGGCCCCGGCGATGCGGCCCGCTGGCGCTGCCCTTGTCGCTCAAAGACTTCGCTGATGACGTGCTGAGCCTGTTCAGCATCAAGGGGGAGCATATCCCTGCCCCCCTCGCGGACTACATCATCAATGATATTTCCCTCGGCTTCGAAACCAAGAGCCAGGACTTTAAGCTTTCTTTTGGAGGCAGCTTGCCGATCGACGGCAAGGTCGTCGACGCGACGCTTCTCCTCGATCTGCGCAAGCAGCCAAGCGGCGGCCACGACGCGCATTTCAGCGGCACGCTGTTCCTTGAACAGGGCAACGACAAGGACGGCAAACCAAAGCCGCCGCTGGCGTTCGACATTACGGTCGACAAGAAGCCTGAGGCTACCACGCTGCTGGCCGAGTTCGCGACCGACAAGGGCGTTGAAATCACGCTCGCCGATATGCTGCGCATGGCGGGTTGGACGGACGCTCCGCCGGGCGAAGGCGTCAGCTTCACGCTGAAACAGGCCGCGCTCGCGCGCAAAAGCACAACGGATGCGACGGGCCTGTTATTCGATCTGGATATCGATGCGGGCCTCGATCTCAGCTCAATGCACTTGCCCGGGCTGCGGCTCGGCGGCGGGGCGCCCGCGCCCTTGAAGCTCGCCTTTCAACTCAGCGCCGCGAAGGGCGTGATCACGCCTGCGGACGTATCGGATTTCAACGCGTTGCTGCCTCCCGGCGTCCGGCCCCTGCCCGCCCTTGACGCGCAAATCAGCAACGACGTCGTGCTTGCGACCAACCTGACGTGCGGGCCAAAGAGCTGGCGCGTCAATCTGGACTTGAAGGCGAAGTCGGCAAACACTCTGCCCACCGGCAATGCGGCGCAAGGCGGGGTTTCCCCCGCCCCCGCCCCCGCCCCCGCCCCCGCCCCCGCCCCCAGCGCTGCGGGCCCAGCCGCCATGTCGGTCGGGCTGCCCGCGACCACCGCGGCGAACGTCAAGTGGGTCAACCTGCAGCGCCACTTCGGGCCGGTGCATCTTGACAAGGTTGGCTTCGCGGCGAAATCCGGGCCAGAGGGCGAGTTGATCACCGGCGCGCTCTGCGGCGGTCTCTCGATCGGCCCGCTTACGCTCGACTTCATCGATCTCAGCGTCACCTCCCCGCTGACCAAACCACGCCCCACGTTTGGGCTGGACGGCCTCGGCCTCGCTTTCCACGGCGGCTCGATCGACATCTCCGGTGCGCTGATGCGCTCCGAAGACAAGGTCGGCGACCGCATGGTCTCCCGGTTCGACGGCGAGGTTATGGTGCAAACGGAATCGTTCAGCCTGGCCGCGCTCGGATCGTTCGCCAATCCCGGCGGCGGACCCTCTCTGTTCGTCTACGGCGCCCTGCTCGCGCCCCTCGGCGGCCCGGTGTTTTTTGTGGTCGAGGGGCTCGCCGCTGGCTTCGGCCTGCACCGCAAGCTTGTGATGCCCACGATCGACGCCGTGGCGAGCTTTCCGCTGGTGGCCGTCGCGATCGGCAGTGATGCGTCGGCCGACCCCGACCAGATGCTCGGCAAGCTCAAAGAATACGTGCCGATCGACCCCGGCGAAGATTTCTTCTCGATGGGCGTCAAATTCAACTCGTTCAAGATCGTCGACTCGTTTGCACTGCTCAACGTGCAGTTCGGCCACCAGATTGAGATCGACATCCTTGGGCTCTCTGATCTCAAGATGCCGCCCGAGGCGCCGGCCGGAACACCGCTGCTCGCCGAAGCCCAGTTGGCGATCGAGGCGACCATCTTGCCGGAAGAAGGGTCGATAGCGGCGCGCGCGGTGCTGACCTCGAAGTCCTACATCCTATCGCCGGACTGCCACCTGACCGGGGGCTTTGCGGCGGCGGCCTGGCTGAAGGGCCCGCATGCCGGGGATTTCGTCTACACGCTAGGAGGCTACCACCCCCACTACAAGGTACCTGCCCACTACCCGCAGGATGTGCCCCGTCTCGGCATGAGTTGGCAGCTGTCGTCGTCTTTATCCATCAAGGGCGGCTATTACTATGGGCTCACCGGCCACTGCTGCATGGCCGGCGGCTCGATCAATGCAACGTTCCACAGCGGTATCGTCAGCGCCTGGTTCAACTGCGGCGCGGATTTCCTGCTCGTCTTCAAGCCTTACCACTACGACGCGTCGCTGTACGTCGAACTTGGGGCCGAGGCGACGATCCATCTTCTCTTCTGCACCGCGCATCCACACTTCAACGCCGGGGCCGACCTGCACCTGTGGGGTCCGCCGATGACGGGCCACGCCGATGTCCATGTCCGCGTTATGGGCGTCAAGGTGCACTTCGACGTCGATTTCGGCGGCGGAGGCGGGGGCATGAAGCCGATCCCATGGCCGGATTTCAAAACGTCATTCCTGCACTTGCCGGATCCGACCAAAGGGCCCCTCACGATGATGCTGGAGGATGGTCTCCTGCGCGAAGTCGCCGAAGGCGCGGATGGCAAAGGCAAGCGCTGGATCGCCAACGGCCGCGACTTGTGCCTCTTTGCCATGTCGACGATCCCGAGCAGCACCGTAGCCCTTGGCGACGGCGCCGATACGGCGACGCCATTCTCGATCAAGCCGGTCGGCGTGGGGCCCATCGCCGAAGGGCCAAAATTCCGCCTCCAGATTAAGCGGGATGGGACACTGGTCAGCGATGTGGCCCTGCTCAGCCAATTCACCTCAGAGATCGTGACCCAGTCGATGCCGGCGGCCCTGTGGGGCGAGCCGGTGCTCACCGCGGACAAGCACCTTGTTGCCCCTGAGCTCAATGAGCCCGCGCTTGTGCCAGGTTTGAAAGCGGGCATTCGGCTTAGAGCCAAGGAGCCGAAAAGCTCGGTCAGCCATGCCATCGCGCGCGACAAGCTGAAGTTCGACCCGCAGAAGGCTGACGCCTGCCAATGGAACACTGTGCCGGTCGCAAGACCGCAGCCGATCGCCTGGCCGGAAGCGACGTCGATCCTGACGGGCGCAAGCGCGACGCGCGAGAGCGTCCTTGCCGACCTTGGGCTCGCCACCGCGATCCGCGATCTAGGCGAGTCCTGCTCCGCGGGCTGGCTCGCCTCCCCACAGAAAATCGCCTGAGGCCGCCCCCATGCCGAACACAAATGACACTGACACCAGCCAAATCACATTCTACGGCAGCCGGCGACCCGCGTTGCAGGACGGCGACTACGAGATCACCGTCACGCAGGAGCTAAAAGACATCGCGACGCCGTTAGGCGGCCTGATCAACGAGCAATTCAGCCACACCCAGCTCGTCTCGATTTGCGGCCCCCGCTTTAACCTCGACCCCGCGCAAATCCATGCCAAGTTCCCGCCGGACGGCGGCCGCGGCGCCTATCAGAACGTGCTGCCGCACATTATGCTCGACCGCTGCACTCTGCCGTGGGAGCGCCCCTTGGGCGATGCTGGCTCAGAGTCCCCCCCTTGGCTTGCCGTGCTCTTGCTCGACGACAGCGAGATCCAGCAGCCGGGCCAGGCCAAGTCCCACGACCGCGCCTTCGTCCGCACGACGCAGCTCGTCGTCGGCAATTCAACGCTAAGCTTGAAGGACTCTGGCCCCGTTGGCGACGGGCTGCCGCCGTTGATCCCAGAGCTTGGCGACGGCCCGCCCGCAGGCGCTGCGGCCAACAGCGAAACGACCGTAAGGGTGCTGAGCGTGCCCATCGCTTTGGTCGACACGGTGGTGCCCAAATGGGCCGACCTGCCCTTCACAGCGCATGCCCGCGGCAACGGAGCGGAAGTGTTCTCGACCGTGCTTGCCGCCAGGCTCCCGAAGGCTGGCGCGACCAACCAAGCATTCCTCGTGTCGCTCGAAGGCCATTTCACTTCAAGCGGCGCCATGGCGCCCCTTCCCGGGAACGCACAGTTCCGCAGTTTCGTCGTCCTCGCATCCTGGCGCTTCGACTGCCTGCCAGACGGTGCCGACTTCGCTCAGCTGCTTACGTCGCTTTCGCGCGGTCCGCTGGCGCTGCCTGTCGCCGACGCTATGAACCAAACAACCAAGACCCAGCTCAATGCTGGCTTCACCGGCCACGTCCACGCCCTGCGCCAGGGCAACGCTTCCGCCTCGTGGTATCGCGGCCCGCTGCTGCCCGGCGCGCCGCAATCAAGCCCGACCGTTTCCCGCGACGCGACCCACGCAGACGAGCTCGTGCGGCTCCACGCGACCTCGACCCTTCTCGACGTCAGCTACGCAGCAGCGTGGGAAGTCGGCCGGCAGCTTATGCTCGCCCGCAAGCAGACATCGCTCGACCTCTACCATTGGAAGCGCACGGCAGCCCGCAAAGCGAGAGGAGCGGCGAATGCCGGCGCGAGCCACGACCATTTGCCAGGACGTCTATCGCCCTCAGAGGAGTCCGCGCTGCCCGAACGCGTGAGGCAATGGTTTGAGGCATCCGCCCTGTTGAAGGGCGTGCCGTTCACTTATCTTGTGCCCGACGAACGCATGCTGCCGACGGAGTCGATCCGTTTCTTCCAGCTTGACCCTGACTGGATGAACAGCCTGTTCGCCGGCGCGTTCTCGATCGGATTCGTCCCAAGCAGCGCGGCGCGCCCCCCCCAATGCCAATGGCCGTTGCCCGGCGGCGGCGCAGTTTCAGGCTTCCTGATGCGCTCCGCCGTGGTCTCGGGCTGGCCGCAGCTGCAAGTCGACGCCTTCGACAAGTCCAATGCGACGCTTGGGCCGGCGCTTCGCATGGAGCGCATCTCGCCCAACATCCTCATCGTGTTGTTCTCGGGGCTGATGAATACCGTCGATATCCATCTGCCCGCGGAGCGGTTGCACTTCGGTTTCCGCGAGGCCGAGCACACCTTCAGCCGTCCGCTGCGTGATCCGAAGACTGGGGTCGTCCTCGATGAGCCGGCCTCCGGCGCTGTGAGGCCGTTCGATGACGAACGCGCCCAAAAGTCCCGCTACGTCGCCTTAAGCACGCTTTTCACGAAGCTGCGGGCCTCCGGCGTGATGGAAAATGCCGACGAATTCACCCACGCCGTGTTCGCCCTCGAGATGATCGAAGGCGTGCCGAAAGTCGGTTTCACCATCGACTGATCGATTGCGGTTCAGCCCGAGGGAGTTCCACTTCATGCCCACTGCTGCGAATGCTGTCCCCGTCAGCGCCTTCAAAAAACCGGCAACGGCTTGGCCGCCTCGACCGGGGATGGAACTTGACGAGGAAATCGCCGGGCCTAAGGCGGATTCGGAAAGTGGCGACCTCAAAGCTCTCAAAGCAATTGACGCGGATCTGAGCAAAGATATCAAAGCATTTCTGTGGGGCAAGCGCCTTGAATTTAAACCGGGGCAAATTGAGCTTGTTGCATCTCAAGTCGCGAAGAAGTGCTACAAGCTCTGGAAGTCCGGCAAAAAGATCCTTGCCGCCGATGCGATTGCCGAGAACCCAAGCTACAAAGGGCCTGGAAGCCCTATCGCCATCACCCCTGAGGCGGCCAAAGCCTTCGAAGCAACCAATACTACCCAATTCGCCCGATATATGGCGACTTTCCTTGGTCATTCCATCCCGATTATAAGTCAAGTCCTGGCAGTCGGCCAGTGGGCTAAGAGCGCATACAAAGTGTTTACGCTCAACTCAAATGCCGGCGCCTTGAAAGTGATCGGTGAAAAGTTGTCGACCAGCGCCGCATCGCAGCTCGTCATCCTCTGTTCAGCGCCGGTTGTGCGCAACCAATTGCGTGATGAGACGCAAAGGCTCGTCAGCAAGACGCTACACCTCGTCACGGCGTTCGTTGACATGACCGGTCTGCTGTCCCCGGCGATTGGGGCCGGCACGGCTGCACACTCGATCTATCTCAACATTCGGCTCACCAAGTTTCTGCACGACGGTTTGGACAAAACCAACAACGATATCGAGAAGCTCGGCCCGCCGATGCCGAAGCCCGGCACGGAACCAACCGAGACACCATCCGCAGAGCTCAACATAGAGACTTTCAAGGCGTTTCCCGTCCTCGCCTGCTTCTTGATGCCGCCAATAGAAACCCTCGGAACCGTTGGCACCAGCGCTTCGGACAAGGCAAAGAGTGCAAAACGTGCGATCAATGAGCGTTTTGCGGGAGTTTGGGCTAAAGCCACAATAGACCCCGCGAAACGCGTTCAGGAACAGGCGCTCGTTGCTGAAAAGTACCAACAGAAGCGCGACCAAATCACATTACAGAACCTTTGGATCGCAGAAGGAAAACTGATGAAAACTGGCTCGTTCTTGGGAATTCCCCCGAACGTCTGGATGGGCCTTCCGGAGGCGACCGCGCTGGGCACGGACAGGGTGGTTATTGAGCGCTTCGAGGCGGTTATCGAATTGAGCAAAATAGCCGGCACTCTCCGCGAAGGATATCCAATCCATCTCCTTGCCCCCGGCGAGTCGGGATACGAAGACAAGAAGGACTTAGCCAAGCGTGGGGTGCTTGGCGCCGGGTCGCTTGTCGGGTGATCTCGGCAAGCCTCGGCGAACAGCCTGATTTGTTCGGCAACGTATTGGTCTTGTCCGAAAAACGGGCAGAGTGGTCTTCCTGAAATTTGTGAGGAGACCGATTTAGGAAGGACGCTAAGGAGACCGGCCACTGGTCTTGCCCGGAAAGACAGGAGAGCGTTTGGACGGTGCGCCTGCCGTCTCCGTCGGCGGGGGGATACGCTCACCGCCGGAGTTGACATGAAAGCGTTCGCCCATTTGTAACAGCCGGGCTGAACGGCGTGTGTGTGCGCGATCACGACCATGTCCGCAGCCATTCACTCGCAGCGCGCGCCGGTGATCGCCGCGATGCCATGCCGCGCGATGGGTGGCGGGCGGGTCGCGGCGTTGTGCTGCAACTATCGCATCGCTGTGGACAATCCGCGCGCCAAGTTGGGACTGTAACAAGCCAAAGTCGGCGTGCAGGTCCCAAGCGGATCTGCTGCAATCATCCGCCACGATGCCGAGCCTCGCCTTTTTCAAGATCGGCAAGGCCGTCCGCTACCGCTATGGCGATGTCCTGGCTTTCATCGAGACCCGAAGAGCCACGAGCACGCTCGCGGCGCGGGCGCTCAAGTCGAAGGTGATCCCGGCCAAGGTCTGCAAGACGTCAACCAAACCGAACAAGATCACTCCAAAGCGGAAACGGGCAGTCCGACCCGCCGCCACACCCGAAGGCCAGCAGAGACTGTTCTAATCCCGCTCAACCAGCTTGGACCAGGACGCGAACCCGTGCCCCGAATTCTGGGCAGCCGGCGGCGGCCAGGCCCTCAAGATAAGCCGCCATGGAAACAGGTGGATTGCGAAGGCGGCTGCAAATGGTTCGGACCGCGCTCAAAACGCCCTCTGGGTCGGCTTCCACCATCTTGAGCAAGGCCACATCCGGCGTCACGGCCTCGAGAGCATGAGGAGCAAAGAGCCGGGCCGGAAAATCTGACGTGTTAAGGGTGACGATGTGACCGCTCACCGTAAGTGCGGCTTGCGCGACGTGCTCGTCCTTCGGATCCGGCAGGCCGAACGCGACGGGATCGATGAGCTCTTGAGCTATGTATCCCGATGGAAACGCCGACCGGATGGCTTCCGCGGTCCGTTCGACTGCATCTTGCAATTCGGGCCGATTAGCAACCAACGCAGTAGTCCACTCCTCTTCGATCCGATCGGTCCAGTAGACAAGGGCGACGCGATCACGGCGAAGCTGGAGGAATAGATCACGAAGCCGGGCGGAGTAGAGGACGTTGGCGTCCAGAATGAACCGTTCGGGCATGCCTTAATCGTAGAATCCCGCCGCTTGGTTTAGCGCGACGAGTTCATTAAGGGCCGCATCTTGGCGTTTCTGCTCCGAATCCAAATAGGCAAACACATCGACCGCCTTGATTCGGCGATGCACGCCGATTGTTCGGAACGGAAGCGTGCCGTCCTCAAGGAACTTTATGAGGGTCGGACGGGAAACACCCAGTATGTCCGCGACTTGCTGGGTTGTTAGCTCCGCGTCCAACGGCATAACGGCAGCACCACCGCCCGTCGCCATGGACTCCAGCACCTGCTCGATTGCCGCCGCCGCCGCTGGTGGCGCCGCAGCGTCGCCGATCAAAGGCCGGCCCTCCCGCAGCGCTGCAAGCGCCCGGCGTGCCTGCGCTGCATCAGCCTCTGCGCCAGGTGGAATAAGGGTCGCGCTTTTGCTCATGGGCGCACTTTAACACAAATCGAAAAAATCGAAACCGCTGCGTACCGTCCCCAACAATCCCGGCCTATCCAGGCCATGCCCCACCAGCACCGGCGCACAAATGGGGCACTGGCGGGGCACGGCTATTTTCTCGGGCTTTCTTAAAACTCTCAAGTCCTTGGAAATACTGGTGGGCGCGACAGGGATTGAACCTGTGACCCCCTGCGTGTGAAGCAGGTGCTCTCCCGCTGAGCTACGCGCCCGTACCAGGGCCTTTCGTTTAGGCGCGCCGCGGTCGCCCCGTCAAGCGCAGGACGCGGCGCGAAGCGGCGCCTCGCGCAGCCACCCCGCTTGACGGGGCGCGCCTGTCGCGCGACAACCCGCCCACTTGCGAATGGTTCTCAGAAAACGGCGAATACGGCGGATGGATCACCACTTCTCGGCGGCGCAACAGCGCCCGCGCAGTATGGCTGCGCTCCTGCTGGGCGCCTGCGCGCTCCTCCTCACCGCCTGCGGCGCCGCTCCAGGAGGCGACGCGGAAGACGCGACCCGCGTCGTCAATGTTTACACCTCCCGCCACTATGACGCCGATCGGGAGCTCTATGCGCTGTTCACCTTGCGCACGGGCATTGAGGTCCGGACCCAGGAGAAACGCGGGGAAGAGCTGCTTGAACTGCTGCAGGCCGAGGGTGAGCAGTCCCCCGCCGATCTCGTTGTCACCGTCGACGCGGGCAATCTTTATCGGCTGCAGGAGGCGGGCCTGCTCTCCCCTGTGAACTCCAATGCTTTGGAGGAGGCCGTCGGCCCCCGATATCGCGATGAACAAGGCCGCTGGTACGGCTTTTCCCGGCGCGCCCGTGTGATCGCCTATCGTCTGGGCGAGGTTGACCCCGCAACCATCGCAAGCATGAACGCCTTGACCGGCGCTGTCTTCCGGGGTCGCGTCTGCGCGCGGTCTTCCACCAACACCTACAACCTGTCGATGCTAGCCGCCCGCATCGCCCGCGACGGCCCCGACGCCTCGCTGGCCTGGGCGCGAGGGATCGTGGCGAACTTCGCGCGCCCGCCCCGCGGCGGCGATACCGATCAGCTGAAGGCCATCGCGGCGGGCGAGTGCGACGTCGCCATCGTGAATCACTACTATCTCCTGCGCATGCAGCGCTCCGACGATCCTGCCGAGCGGGAAGCCGCCACCCTCATCGGCATGGTCTTCCCCGACCAGGGAGCGGACCAACCAGGGACGCACGTCAACATTTCGGGCGCGGGCGTCGCGGCCAATGCGCCTCACCCCGCGGAAGCCCAGGCGCTTCTGGAGTTCCTGGTGAGCACGGAAGCGCAGAGCCTGCTTGCGGAGCTCAACGAGGAATTCCCCGTCCGCGCCGACGCGCCGGTCCCCGATGCCCTCGCCGCCATCGGCCCCTTGCGGGAAGAGCAGACCCCGCTTTCCGCCTTGGGGCAGCATCAGGCGGACGCCGCGCGCCTCTATGAAGCCGCGGGATGGCCGTAACTGACCTTCAGCCTCCGTTGACGGCGCCCGCGACCCCGGCTCAGCCCGAGCGTGGGCTCTGGTCGTTTCCGGGTCTTGCCGTTTTGGGGGCGCTCGCGGGGGTCGTGTGCGCCGCCCCGGCCCTGTTGGTGATCGCCGGCGCGATGGCCGCAGGCGATGCGCCCGTCCCGACGTTTTTCTGGGAGAGCGTGAGGGGGTCTTTGGGCCTCGCCCTCGTCGGCGGCGGCGCCGCGACGGTCTTGGGCGTCGTCAGCGCCTGGCTTGTGGCGATGTGCGCGTTCCCTGGGCGGAGCCTGTTCTCCTGGGCGCTGATCCTGCCCTTGGCGGCGCCGGGCTATGTGCTGGCCTACGCCTATGCCGCCTTGACCTGGGCAGGCGGCCCCCTCCCCTTCGCCGTCAGCGGATTTTGGGGCGCAGCCTTCATCTATGCCTTGGCCTTTTATCCTTATGTCTATCTCGCCGCGCGAGCGGCCTTCGCGAGCCAGTCGGTCTGTGCGCTCGAAGCCGCGCGCAGCCTCGGCGCTTCGCCGCTCGCCATGGCGGTGAAGGTGGCAGCCCCTCTCGCCTGGCCCGGGGTGGCGGCGGGGGCGGCGTTGGCGGTGATGGAGATCCTCGCCGATTTCGGCGTGGCGCAATATCTCGGGGCCTCCACCCTGACGACGGAGGTGTTTCGCGCCTGGTTCTCCCGGGCGGAGCCTCAGGCCGCTTTGCAGCTGGCTTCGCTTCTGCTCACCGCGGCCGTGGCGCTTATGGCGCTAGAGCGGGTGCTGCGCGGTCGCCGCGGCTTCGCGGGCGGCTCGGCCCGCTGGCGGCCGCTGCCGCGCTATCGCCTCACGCCGATCGCCGCGGCCCTGGCCTTTGTGTTCTGCGGCAGCCTGCTGCTGTTGGCGGTGATCGCGCCGTTGGGTTGGCTGATCCGGCTTGCGGCGTTGCGCCCCCTGAGCGATCTGCCTCTGCTGGCCGAACCGCTGATGAACGCGCTGATTTTGGCCGGCGGGGCAGCGCTTGTGACGCTGCCGCTCGCGGCACTTCTCGCCGCCGCCGCCCGGCAGTCGAACCCGCTGGCGGCGCGATTCGGCCAGGCCGGTCTTTTCGCCGCCGGCATGGGCTACGCGGCCCCGGGCGCGGTGATCGCTTTGGGCGCTCTGGCGGCCTTCGCAGCGGCGCGGGAAGCGGGGCTTGTGGGTGGGCTCACGGGCGCTACGGCGATCACGGCCCTCCTTTGGACCTATGCCGCCCGCTTCGCCGCTCCCGGCGCGCAGCCGATGGAAGCAGGACTTGCCCGCGTCAGCCGCTCTCTGGGCTTTGCCGCACGCACCTTGGGCGCAGGGCCGGCCCGGCGTTTCTTCGCTGTCGATGCGCCGATCGCTGCGCCGAGCGTTTTGGCCGCCGCCCTGATCGTCTTTGTGGAAGCGCTGAAGGAGTTGCCCGCGACGCTGATCCTGCGACCCTTCAACTTCGACACGCTGGCCGTGCGGGCATATGCCTACGCCTCCGACGAGCGGCTGCCGCAAGCCGCGGCGCCGGCGTTGTTGATCGTGCTTGCGGGACTTTTGCCGGTGATCCTGCTCTCCACCCGCATCGAGCGCGCGCGTGCAGGCAGCGGCGCATGACGGCGGGCGTGGAGCTTCTTGGCGTGACGCGCCGGTATGGCGGGATCGCGGCGGTTGCGGATGTGACGCTCGCTGCGCCCGAACAGGGCGTTCTCGCCGTGCTCGGCGCCTCGGGCTCCGGTAAGAGCACGCTGTTGCGCCTGATCGCCGGCCTTGAGCCCGTCGACGAAGGTGTGATCCGCTTGAAAGGCCGCGTCGTCTCGCGGCGCGGCCAATCCGAACCGCCGGAAGCGCGGCGCGTCGGTCTGGTCTTTCAAGACTTCGCTCTTTTCCCGCATATGACGGCGCTGCAGAATGTCAGCTTTGGCCTGCTGCGGGAGAGCCCACAGGCCCGCGCCGCCCTCGCCGGCCGGTGGCTTGAGACGGTGGGCCTTTCGGCGAAGGTGAAGGCGTTTCCGCATGAATTGTCCGGCGGTGAGCAGCAGCGCGTGGCTCTTGCGCGTGCGCTTGCGCCGAAACCCGCAGCGCTTCTGCTCGATGAGCCGTTCTCCGGCCTTGATCCGGTGTTGCGGAGCGACCTGCGCGACCTTACCCGCCGGATCGCGAAGGAAACCGCCGGCGCTTTCGTCTTTGTCACCCACGACGCGGACGAGGCCCTCTACATGGCCGATCAGTTGGCGGTGATGGCCAGGGGCCGGCTGGTCCAGGCGGACACGCCGCGCGCGGTTTACGAGCGGCCCGCGACGCTGTCGGCCGCCGCGGCCTTGGGCCCCGTCAACACCTTTGAAGGCGTGACGCAGGGCGGCCGGCTTGAGACGCCCTTCCTGACCGCGCCGGCGCCGTGCCTCGCCGACGGCGCCAAAGCGGTCGCGGTGGTGCGGGTGGAAGCGCTGGTTGTGGCGCCAGGCAAAAGCTTTGTGGTGGAGGAACGCCGCCCCCAAGGGCCGCAGGATCTGGTGCTTGTGCGCTGCGAACGCACAGGCGCGGTCTGGCGGGCGCTGATTCCGGCCGCCTCTCCGGCCTTGTCGCGGTGCGAGGTGTCCGCGCCGGCGGGCGGGAGCTACGTGTTTCCGGTCTAGTCCGGCTTGCGGAACACAAAGCGCTTGCGGGTGAGCTTTCCCGCATGCAGCGCGGCCATCCGGTGCGCCCAGCTCTCCGCTTCCCAAGCGATTTCGCGCGCCATGCCCGGCTCAAGTCCCTGGCTCGCCGCCAGGCTCAAAGCCTGCTCCAGCCGCTTGAAGCCTTCCTTCGCCGCTGCGAGGTGGACAGCCGTCAAGTCCTCGGCGTCTTCCAGGCCAAGCCCTGCTGTGGTCAGCACGGTTTCCACCGCGCCGCTCTCGGGCACATGCGGTTCGGCGAAGGCGGCGGCGAACGCGCTGGAGGCGCTGAACCGCCCTTCCGTGACATAGCACTCGACGACGACGCTCGCCCCCGGCTTCAGACCTTTGGCGATCTGCACCGCGAGCCGGGAGGGGTTCGGCGCATAGGAAAACTCATCCAGGCTCCAGGCGCCGTCCCAGGCGCCATGGGGCGCGGCAAAGAGATCAAGATCAAGGCTTTCAACCTGCGCCCGCGCCCTCAGACCAAAGAGATTGTGCTGCAGATGCGGCAAGGCCTCGTCTCGCCACTCATAGGCGAGGATCGCGCCAGGGTGAGCGTCCGCGGCCGCAATGACGGGTCCCGCGAGGCCAGGGCCCAAAATCGCCATCGTCCCAGTGGCCGGCAATCCCAGCCGCGCGGGCTGAAGACGGTCGTCTGCCGCTTCCCCCGGCATAAGCCGATGCTCGCCCCATAAAATCTGTAGTGCGGTCAGGCGCGGCTCGGCGGGCGGCGCTTCGGGCTCCGCTTCTTCCGCCAAGGTCGCGGGACTTGCGGTCTCGTCCGCCCCCTGCCGCGCGGCGGCGAAGGCGACGGGATCGAAGGTCTCGCCCTCCCACCAGGCGTGGAAGCGGGCCTTCGCCAAGGCGGCCTTTTCAGGATCGATCAGGGTCTTCAAGGACAGTTTCATCGCCCGCCGTCAGGAATCAGCGCCCGTTGGACTGGCGCGACCATGGCGGAGGGAGCGTTAAGGGTTCCTTTGCGATAGCGCCGTGACGGGGGCGGCGCGTGACGGCAAGGCCGCCGTCGGATCCGCAAGGAAAGCCAAGATATCGGCGATCACCACCTCCCGCTGCCGATCGCGCAGCAACAGGTGATAGCCGTCGTCATAGAGCGCGCTGCGCGCCCCCGGCGGCAGACGGCGCACCGCAGCCAGAGCTGCTTCAGGTGGAATGATGTCGTCGCGGGCGCCATAGAGAAACAGCATCGGCGCTTCCAGCGCCGGCCCTACGTCCGACGCCCGCTCCATCAGCGACACGAGCCCATAGACCGCATCGATCCGGGTCTCGAACACCATCAGCGGGTCCTGGCTCATCGCGATCAGCGCCTCGCGGTTGTCGGTGGGCGTAATGCGGCGCTGAACAAAGCGCGGGGCGGTCACGGCGCGGCCCGGCATGACATGGGCGGACAGCCATAGGGTCGCGGCGTAAGCGCGGGGCAAGCTCGACCACCCCCACACCGCCGGCGCCGAGACGATCAGCCGATCCGCGTCCGGCGGCGAAGGCCCGCTGAAGGCCGTCATCGCCACCGCCGCACCCATGGATTCCCCCAGCACCGCGACGACGGCGCCCGGGTGCTCCGCCCGGGCCAGCCGCACCGCAGTGCGCAGGTCTTCGGTCAGCAGCGTCGGCCCGCCCCAGAGCCCTCGCTGCGGCGAGCGGCCATGGCCGCGCTGGTCATAGGCGTAAACGGCGACGCCCGCGTCGGCGAAGGCTGGCCCCACCAACCCGAAAGCGTTGGCGTAGTCCCCCATGCCGTGCAACGCCACGATCACCGCCCAGGGTTCTTCCTCCGCCGACGGGGCCCAGGCCATAAGGCCAAGGGCGGCGCCGTCAAAGCTGATGAAGCGGTCGTCCGTGAACTGCGGCGCCACCGGGCTTGGGGAGGTCAAGGCGGTCTGCGTCATCGGCGCGCACGCTGCGATGAAAAGCGCGATCGCCGCTAAACCCATCGCCCGCATGGCCATTCGCCTCCCCAGTCTCTCTCAAGGGTCTCTCTCAAGGCCGCAAGGGCGGGCCTGCGCCTCCCGCTTTAACCGGTGCCCGGGCCTCCTCCAAGACCACAGGCGGGATCATCCTCCGGGCGAGCCACAGCCCCGCCGGGACGATCACGAGATCATCAAGCTGCCCCGCCAGGGGGATGAAATCCGGGATCAGGTCGATCGGCGACAGGAGGTAGGCCAGCGCCGCGCCGCCGACGATTTTCGCCTGGAGAGGGGTGCGCGGGTCCTTCAGCGCCAGCCCCATCGCCAGGGCCTCCTGACGCATCATCGCGCCCCGTTCGGCCAATGACTTTTTCTGCTTCGCCAAGGCGATTGTCCTTTGCTGAGACCCGACCCGCCGCCGCTTCAAAGCGTCCGGATGGCCAAATGGTGAATAACAGCCTAAATGGGCGGTTTTGGGCCAATCAAGGAGCCTCCATGGCGTTCATGCTCACCGTCACCTTGGCCGTTTTGGCGCTGATTGCGCTGGGCGCCCTCGGGGCGTTGGCCCTGCGCCTGCGGACCGATCTGGCGGCGGCCCAGGCCGAGATTGACGCGCTGAAAGCGCGGCTGGCCGCGCCCACGGTTTGGGCGGGTTTGGGACCTGAATGGAGCGAAGCGCAGGCGTTGGCCGCTAATCTCGTCTCCCGGCCTCTGGCGACGACGGCCCTGCCCTCGCCGGACTTCGCCGCGCCGCAGGCCTGGCTCGTCGATCCCCCCGAGCCGGGAGCGCCGGCGCCGGTTCATCCCGCGCCGCCTCCGCCGCGGACCGCAAGCGGCCGCCGGGGCCGCAGCGTCCGGCGCGCCCTCGACCCCGACACACTGGAATCCGGCCTTTTCCCAGCTTGGAGCGCTGACGCCGCCCTGGCGGGGGTGGATCTTGCGAGCGCCCAAGACCCTGCTCCCAGCCCTGCCGTGGCCGCCGCCATCGGCGGGATTTACGCCCTCATCGCTGCGGCGGGCGCGCTGTTCGGCTGGCCATGGGCGGTGACGCTTTGTCTTCTTTTGGCGTTTGCGGGCCTGATGGCCGCCGGTTTCTGGCGGTCGGAGAAGCCGATCGGGCTTTGCCTTACGGCGGGCATGGCGGGGGCCGCGCCCTGGAGCGCGGCCCTCATCGGGGCGCCGATTGCGGTCATGAGCCCGATCGCGGGGGGCCTTGTCGCGCTCACCGCTTTGATCGGCCTCGGCCAACGGCGGCCGGCGCTGATCTGGACCGCAGCGGCTCTGACCGCCACGGGGGCAGGCGCGGCTGCGGGGCTTGTGACAATGGCCGGCGGCGCGCTGACGGCGGCGGCCCCGGCCGCCATCACCCTTGGCGCCGTCGCCGTCTTGGGCCTGCTGCTGGCGATCGCCGCCCCTGACGCCGGGGCCCGCCGCGCCGCGAGCGGTCTGCATGCGACAGCCCTTGCCGCCTCGGCGCTGGGGGCCATGGTCTTCGGCGTCGCCGGGACTTTCGGTTTCGCCCTGGCCTTTGCGGTCGCCACCACCTTGGTTTTGGCGACCGGCGCGGCCCGCGACACGGCCTTGATTACGGCCTGGCTCGCGGCCTGCGTCGGCTTGTTCGCCCTGTCGGGGGATGCCGCTGCCGCTGTCGCCATGACCCCGGCGGCTGGGCTCGCGGGGGCGGGCTTTCTGGGGGTAGGTCTCGCCCGGACGCCGCGCTCCGAGAGCCATGGACTTGTGCTGTTTGCGCTGACGGCCGCAGCCCCTCTCGCAGGCGTCCCTCTCGCGCTGGCGGGCCCTGCTGCGGCGCTGGGTTTCGCCGGCGTCGGCGCCCTGCTGGGCCTGGGCTTCGCCAAAGCGGCGCAAGCCCAAGGCGGCGCCGATCAGGCGCCGCTTGCCGCCTGGCCGCTGGCCTTGGGCGCTGCGGCCGCGGGCTGCGCCGCGTTGCTTGTGGCCGCGCCCCCGGCCTTGATCGGCCCGATGGCCGCCGCCGCGGCTTTGTCTTTGTCGCTTTTGGCGGCGCAGTCCCGGGCGGGCGCAGTGGCGGCGTCGGCCGCCGCGGTCGCAGCCTTCGCGGTTGTCGCTGTGTTCGATGCGGTGCGGCTCGCCCCCGAGGCGCCGGCGACATGGACCGGGGCGACCATGGCCGCCTTGGCGCTGCTCACAGGGGCATGGCTTGCTTCCACCCGACGGCTCGGCGGCGCCCCGGCCACGGGGGTTGTCCTGGCGGTGGCGGGGATCGTCATTGCGATCGCCGCCCCGCTTGCCTTGTTCCCCGCCGCAGCTTTTGACCTGAGCGCCGCGGGCGGGATCGCCACGGCTTGGTTGGCGGTCGGACTGCTCCTGTCGGCGCTGGGCGATCCTGAGGGGGAAGCGCGGCGCATCGGCGTGTGGATCGCGGCTGTGGGCGCTGGTCTTGCGGCGGTCGTCCTGGTGGTCACGGCCAACCCCTGGTGGAGCGCGGGGGCGGCGCCTTTGCCCGCGGGCTCTTCCGGCATGACCCTGATGCTGGGGGCGGGCGCTCCGGCCCTGCTCAGCGGCGCGATGGCCACGGTCGCGGCCCTGCGCAAAGAACGCCGCGTGGGCGCAGCTTTCGGCGCCGCCGCCGTGGTCTTGACCCTAACGGGGGCAGCCCTGGCTCTGCGCAGCGCCGCGTTCGGCCCCGCCGGCCTCACCGAGCCCGGCTTTTCAAGCCTGGAACTGATCGGGCTGACTGCGACCATCGCGGCTTTGGGAGCGGGACTTTCTCTTACCTCAAGCCGGACGGCGCGCCGCGCAGGTCTTGCGTTGCTCGCCGCGGCGGCGGCCAAGTTCGCGCTTCTGGACCTGCACGCGGCGGGCCTCGCCCCGGCGTTGGCGTCGGCGCTGGCTGGCCTAACCCTGCTCGCGGCGGCGATCGCAGGGCGCGGACGGCTCCGAGCCTTGTGGCGGGCGGAGCCGGCTCCGGCCTCGGCGCGGTTCAGAGCCCCAAAACCAGCTTCGCCATGATGTTGCGCTGCACCTCGTTTGACCCGGCGTAGATCGAGGCTTTGCGGTAGTTAAAATAGGTGGGCGCAGCGGGTGCGGCGTAGGCCGGCCCTGGCAGGGGCTCGTTCGCAAAGCCCTTTGCGTGGGCGAACGTGTCCTGCACGAAGGGCTGCGCATAAGCGCCCACAGCCTCCAGCGTCAGTTCGGTGATCGCCTGCTGCACCTCTGTCCCGGCGCACTTCAGCATCGAGGACGCAGGTCCCACGCCTTCGCCCGAGCCCACGGAGGCGAAGAGCTGCAACTCGCGGGCGTCGAGGGCGGCGACCTTGATCTCAAGGTCGGCGACCTTGGCGCGAAAGTCCCGATCCTCGATCAGAGGGCGGCCATCACGCTCTTCCAACCGCGCGATGCGCTTGACCTTGCCCAGCATGGCTTTTAGCCCAGGCCCGTAGGCGTTGCCGCGCTCAAACTCCAACAGGTACTTTGCGTAGGTCCAGCCCTTGCCCTCTTGGCCGATGCGGTTGGAGCCCGGCACGCGGACATTGTCGAAAAAGACCTGATTGATTTCCTGCTGGCCCTCGGCCGGACCATCGAGCGTGGGGAGCGCGCGGACGCTGATGCCGGGGGTGCGCATGTCGACGAGGATGAAGCTGATCCCCTCTTGCGGCTTTTTTTCCTGACTCGTGCGGACAAGGCAGAAAATCCAATCGGCCCACTGCGCATGGGTGGTCCAAATCTTGGTCCCATTGAGAATGTAGTCGTCGCCCTCGCGCACGGCCTTCATCTGAAGGGAGGCGAGATCCGAGCCTGATCCGGGTTCGGAGTATCCCTGGCACCACCAGATGTCTGACGACAGGATCGGCGGCAGATGCTGCGCCTTTTGCTGCGGCGTGCCGAAGGCCATGATGACCGGGGCGACCATTTTCAGCCCCATGGGCGAGACCACGGGGCACCCGGCCGCGGCGGTCTCCATCGCGAAAATGTAGCGCTGCGCCGGCGTCCAGCCAGGGCCGCCATACTCTTGCGGCCAATCCGGCGCGACCCAGCCTTTGGCGTGGAGCTTTTTCTGCCAGCGGACCTGGCCCTCCTTGTCGAGATAGCCGTTCTTGGACATGGCCATCATGGCTTTGAGCTCAGGATCAAAAGCCTCGGCGATGAACGCCTTCACTTCGGCCTGGAAGGCTCGGTCCGCTTCGGAAAACGACAGATTCATGCTGCTCCTCATCCCCTATCGCGCGGCCAAAACCGATCTGCCCCTTGAGGGCCGGCCCGCGCGGGGGGCGGGCTCAGCTCAGGGGGCCGTAGATTTCGACCTGCGGCGCGCCGTCCAGCAACCGATTCAGCGCCGGAAGCGCGCCTTTCATGTGGGCGGTATCCCCGTGGGCCTCGTAATCGGCCCAGCTGCGGAACCGCATCATGATCACATAATGCGAGTCTGAGCCCAACACGTGATGGGCGCAATACCAAAGGCAACCGTGTTCGAAGCGGGCGATGTCGGCGCTGAGGCCGCGGACGAGATGGCGGAACTCTTCCTGCTTTCCCGGCCCCACGCGGACGCGCGCCAGAATAGTGAGCGGCCCCTTAGGAGTGTAAGGCTCCCCCGCCCAGCCTGGATTGTCCATTCAAACCACCACGTCGTAGGGGGTCACTGCCGGGGGCGCCGCCAAACACGCGCCCAACGCCGGCGAAAGCGATTTGAAGTGGGCGCTGTTCCGATGCGCTGCGATGGCGGCCTCGTCGTCATACAGTTCCATGACGACGAAGAGCCCAGGGACGGTTCGACTTTTTGAGAACGTGTAGAGCCGGCACCCCGGCTCATTGGCCCGAACCGCAGACACCAAGGCCTGAGCGGCTTCGACGAACGCCGCTTCCATGCCCTCTCTCACCGTCAAAGCCGCCGTCACCGCGATCATGAGCGTCTCCCTTTGGCCAGCCTATGGCGAAGGAGAATACGAGCGCCTTGCCGCACCGCAATATTGAGACGCAGTGCTCCCCGAAAGCTCAGTTTCAACTGCCGCGGGTCGCGCAGGCATTTGCAACGGAAATAACCTGACCAGCCGCATCGGCTCCCCAGTCATGGCCGTTGGCTGGACCCAGCACCGCCACGGTTTGACCTTCATAGAGGTCAAGCACCGCCATGTCTAAAGGCGACACCGCAAAACGGACCCCGGTCGAGGCGGCGGACGACGCGGGCGAATCGCCCGCCGCGGAAACGATCGCCGCCCCCAGCGTCATCCGCAGCGGCGCAGGACCTGGGGGCAACGCGAAGGTCCAATCGCGGACTTCGATCGGCCCGCGCGGGGCCTCGCAGCTGATCTCCACCAGAAGCGCGCCTTGCGGGGACCGTAGGGTCGCGGTGGCGGTGCGGGTCGTTGCGTCATAGTCGAACGCCCAAGCCCCGGCGGAGCGCACCATCGGGAAAGGCGGCGGCGCGGGAGGCGGCGGAGGCGCGGAAGCGCAGGCCGCCAACCCCAGCGCCAAACCCGCCGCACCGATCAATCGAATCCAGCCCATGCTCAGCCCCTTTGTTTCTCTCATTCGCCCGTGAAACGGGGCGCGCGCTTCTCCAGGATCGCAGCCACGCCCTCCTCGTGATCGGCAGTATGGTGCATCAAGGCCTGCGCCGCCGCCGACATCTCCAAAATCGTGTCATAGGACGTGGTCTGCCCCTGCCGCAGCAGCATTTTCGCCACCCGCAGCGCCTGCGGCGGCTGTTGCGCGATCTTGGTCGCCAGGGCCGTAGCTTCCGCCATCAACTGCTCTGTGGGGACGACGCGGGAGACAAGCCCCCACTGCAGCGCCGTCGCCGCATCGATCACGTCGCCGGTGAACAGAAGCTCCGCGGCCCGGCTGGCGCCCACGATGCGCGGGGTAAGCCAGGCGCCGCCGTCGCCCGGAATGAGCCCGAGCTTCAGGAATGTCACGCCGAACTTCGCCGTCTCCGCCGCAATCCGGATATCGGCGAAGCAGGCGACGTCGCAGCCCAAGCCGATGGCAGGCCCGTTCACCGCCGCAATCAACGGCGCTTCCAAGTGATAGAGGCTGCGGGCGATGCGGTGGATGTTGCCGCGATAGCCTTCGCGCACTTCGGCGGGGGAGCCTGCAAACGCCCCTTCCCTGCTCTGCATGGCCTTGACGTTGCCGCCCGCGGAAAAGGCGCGCCCGGCGCCGGTCAGTATCGCGCAGCGGATCGAGCGATCATTGTTGATCGTGCGGCAGGCCTCTTCAAAGGCCGCGCCGTCTCCTGGTTCGCCGAGGGCGTTCAGCGCCTCAGGACGGTTGATTGTCAAGGTTGCGATCGGACCGGCGATCGTGAGCTCAATTACCGATGACATGTCCACTCCACAAACACACAACGCCATTGAAACCTATGGCGCTTACCAACCATTATGCAACCTTCAGAATATTCCATGACCTATTACAACCTATGGTGGCGCTGCGCGAAGAGGCGATCGCGATGCTGAAACGGTACTTACGCGATGCTCCGCTGGCGCGGAAGATTCAATTGGGTTTCGGGGCCATCATCGCGGGCGTGGGCGCCGCGGGCGGATACCTCGCGTTGCAGGTCAGCACCGCCGACGACATGGTCACCGACTACCGCGCCATCGCGCGCCCCAACAACGAAGTTGGCGACGCCGAAGGACATTATACCGAAATGACCGTAGCCGCCCATGACCTGGCCCAAGGCGACGGCGGGTCGCGGGGGATCCTGCGGGATGCTCTGCAAAACGCCACGGAGAACATCACCGCTGCTCTGGACCACGTTCCCGAAGGCGAGATCAAAGCGCTCGTCAGCCGCGTCCCAGGACTTCTGACGCAATACGCTGATCTTGCCGAGCGCACCGCCGACGATCCAAGCCTGATCCCCTAACGGCATGAGGCGGCGGAGACTGGGGCGCGGAGACTGGGGCGCGGAGACTGGGGCGCGGAGACTGGGGCGCGGAGACTGGGGCGCGGAGACTGGGGCACGGAGACTGGGGCGGCGGCGGAACAGTCCTTGGGGGCCGCCAAAGCACTGGGCTTAGAGTCGAACCGGCTGCGGGAAGAGGTGCGGCGCTTCATCGAGCAAATCCGCGCGGCCTAAGGCCGATTTCCCCACGGCGCTGTGAACTGCGTGCTTTCTTCTGGCGTTTACAACGCTTTAAGCAGGCTGCGCGGATACCGCAGCGGCAATAATGGTGGTCGGCGTCAATCTGCCGCCCATCCTGGGGTCATTAAACGCTGAGGAGACGCACATGCGGTTGCAGCAGGCCGGGCTTTGGGGATGCGGAGCCGCCGCCCTTTTGGTGGGCGGCGTCGCTGCAGCGTCGATCAACGAAGCCTGGTGGGAGCGGAGGGGCGCCCAGGAACTCGGAGAAATCGTCCGCATCCAGACTGAATTATCTCAGGCGAGCATCCTGCTGTCGCTTGAGCGGTCGATCACTCAGGTGGGTTTGGCTCTGCCGACGAGCCTGCCCTCCCGCTTCCGCACGCTGCTCGATGAGCAGCGCCGGCTCGTTGATGAACGGTTTGCTCAGGTGGAAGTCCGCCTGCAGACCAAAGCACACTTGAACGAAGCCGAGAGCGCCGCGGCCGACGCGCTGCGGAGCAGCCTGCAGGAGCATCGGCGGACGCTGGCGCAGCACCGCGCTCAGGCCGACCGTAATCTCGGCCTGCCCCAGGCCGAGCGCGAGGCGGCGATCGCGGACCTCCCGGAGGAGATCAAGCGGCTGGTCGCAGAGATGCGGGCGAGCATCGTCGTGATGGAAAGCAACGACGTGCTGGCGCCGCCGCTAATCCAGATCGAGAACCGGATCAGCCAACTCGCCTGGACCATCCGAGAACTGGGCGGTCGCGAGCGCACCCATTTTGCCATCGCCACCGCGCTTGGCGCGCCGATCGACGAGCGGACGCAAGGGGAGATGGCGGCGCTTCACAAGGAAGTCGAACGCGCCCAGATGGAGCTTTCGCTCCTGGCCCGCTTTGAAGGCCTCAAGCCGGAGTTGACCGCCGCCATCGCCGAATTGGATGAGACATATTTCGGCGCGTACGACACGCTGCGCCAGTCTTTGCTCGCTGCCGCGGACACGGGCGCGTATCCGATCAGTTTCGATGACTTTTTCACCCGCTCGACCGAAGCGCTGGGCACTGCCGAACGGGTCAGCTTCGAGGGCGGGGAAGGCGCACAGGGCGCAGTCGATGACCTGTTGGCCGAGGCCAACCAAAGGCTTGCTCTCAGCGTCGGGCTCTCGTTGTTGCTGCTGCTCGGGCTAGGTTTTGCCGCACGCCACATCCTGGTGCGCATCTCCGGCCGCGTGACGCGGTTGTCGGTGGCCATGGAGCGGCTCAGCGTCGGGGATCTCAGCGTTGATGTCGCCGACCTCGACGGCAAGGACGAGATCGGCGACATGGTCCGCGCGACTATGGTGTTCCGCGAGAACGCCCAGCGGATGCGCGCCATGCAGGAAGAGCAAGACACCCTGCGCCGGGAAGCCGAAGAGGAAAAGCGCGAAGCCATGCATGCGCTGGCTTCCAGCTTTGAAGCGAGCGTCATGGCAGTGGTGGACGCGGTGGCCGCAGCCTCCACCGAGCTTGAAGCGTCCGCCGCCAGCCTCTCGCGCACCGCCGGTGAAGCCGCCACCCGCTCCGACCGGGTGGCGCAAGCGGCTGAAGTCAGCGCGCAGAACGTTCAGACCGTCGCCAGCGCTTCCGAAGAAATGGCCGCCAGCGCCAATGAAATCTCGGTGCAGGTCACGCAGGCTCGGGACGTTTCGGTGCAGGCTGAACAGAAAGCCCGCGACGCGGACCACACTGTCCGCGAACTGCGCTCAGCGGCCCAGCGCATCGGGGAAGTGGTCGATCTCATCACCGAAATCGCAAGCCAAACAAATCTTCTGGCGCTCAACGCCACGATTGAAGCCGCCCGAGCGGGCGAAGCGGGCCGAGGCTTTGCGGTGGTCGCGACGGAAGTGAAGCGATTGGCCGAGCAGACGGCGAAGGCGACCGACGAGATCTCCGCTCAGATCGCCGGCATTCAGGGCGCGACGGACGGGGCGGTTAGCGCGCTGGGAGCCATCTCTCACACCATCAGCGACATCACGCAGATTTCAGCCTCGATCGCGGCGAGCGTCGAAGAACAGACCGCCGCGATCCGGGAAATCGGCCGCAACACGGCGGAGGTGGCCGAAGGCACACAGGATGTGGGCCGGTCGATTGACTATGTGCGCGAGGGCGCCACTGAAACCGGCGCGGCCGCGGAACAGTCGTTGGGCGCGGCGAGAGAGCTCGGGCAGCAGGCCAATCTGCTCCGCGATGAGGTGCGCCGCTTCATCGCCCAAATCCGCGCGGCCTGAAGGCCAAACCGCCTAGGTCGCCTGCGACAGGCCCTCCAACGCCAGGAGGGCCTGTTTGCGTTCGAGCCCCCCGGCAAAGCCCGTGAGCTTGCCGTTTGCGCCCAAAACCCTGTGGCATGGGATCAGGATCGATACTGGATTGCGGCCGACGGCGGCGCCGACCGCCCGGGTGGCTTTCGGCGCGTTGAGGCCCAAGGCGATGGCGGCGTATGTGGTGGTGGACCCATGCGGGATCGCCTGCAGAGCCCGCCACACCGCCTTCTGAAATGGCGTGCCCAGCAGGCTCAAGGCGCCGGCATAGGCGGCCGGTTCACCGGCGAAATAGCGCTGCAGGGCCGCCTTCGCCTCCCGGGTCGCGGCGTCTTCGCCTTCGCGCGCTTCGGGGGCGGGGTATTTGTGGGCTTCGAAATACACCCCGCTCAGGCCCTGCCCGTCGGAAACGAGGGTCAGCAGGCCGACGGGGCTTGGCATTGTGGATCTGATCATGGGGCGCTCCGTTTCTGGCGGGCGGCGCGGCGCCAAAGCCGCAACACCGCATAGCCGCGATAGGGCCGCCAACGCTCGGCGGCGACCAAAAGTTCTTTCTCGGACAAGCCTGTGACGGCCTGCAGAACAGCGTCTCCAGCGGGGAACGCGTCGGCGTCGCCCAAGGCGCGCAGGCCGACGTAAGAGGCTGTCCAGGGGCCTATTCCTGGTAGGGCCAGAAGCCGCGCGCGGGTCTCCTCCGGATCGGCGGCATCGAAGAATCCCAGGTCAAGGGCCGCCTCCCCCAGAGCCCGCAGGGTCTTGGCCCGTCGGGTCGTGAGCCCGAGCCCCGTCAGCGTCTCCATCGAGGCTTCCGCCAGGGCGGCCGCCGGGGGAAACACCCGCCCGACGCCGCCGCCTGTCGGCGAGGGTTCGCCGATCGCCGCGCACAGCCGGCCCGCCATCGTCCGCGCCGCAGCGACCGTGATCTGTTGGCCGATCACCGCGCGAACCGCGATTTCGAAGGGGTCGAGGCCTGAAATGAGGCGGACGCCTGGCTCGAGCGCCACCTCGCCCGCAAGGCCGGGGTCATCGGCCAGATGCGTATCCACCGCGGCGACATCGGTCGCCAGATCAAACGCCTGCGCCAGGCGCGCCAAAAGCGGGCGCAGGGCGCTCAAGGGCTCCGGCGCGCCGAACACCAGAAGCCCTTTCGCGTCAAAAGCGATGGCGAGGCCCAGCGGCTTCGGCGCCTCGGGCAGGCGCAGCGCGCGCTGATAGGTCATACCTTCAAGCCGCTCCACGCCGGGGATGGCGCGGACGGCGAGGAAGGCGACCGCCCCGTCTGCATCATAGACGCCGCGGGCCGCGAGCCGCAGGGTCAGCCCCTCGCCGCCGCCCCCTGCCCCACGCTGCGCCCTGATGCGCGAGGGGCTCATCCGATAGCGTTTCTGGAACAGGGCGTTGAACCGCCGCAGCGATTGAAAGCCCGCGGCGAAGGCCACCTCGGTCATGGAGAGATCGGTGTCGCGGAGCAGGCGCGTGGCCAACAGCAGCCGGTGGGTCTGCGCAATCGCCACGGGGGACGCGCCATAAACCGCCAGCACAGCGCGTCGCAGATGTCGGTCGGAGACCTTGAGCCTGCGGGCGAGGCCTTCGAGGGAGCGGTCATCCAGGGCGCCGGCTTCGATCTCCCGCAGGGCGGCCGCCGCAAGCCGGTCCCTCGCCTCCAAGGGGCTCAAGCCCGGGGCAAGCTCCGGTCGGCACAAGAGACACGGCCGGAACCCCGCTCCTTCCGCCGCCGCCGCAGAGGGAAAGAAGCGCCGGTTCTCCCGCTTCGGGGTCCGCGCCGAACAGATGCAGCGGCAGTAGATTCCAGTGGACCGAACGCCCGTGAAAAACATGCCATCATAACGGCGGTCTTTGGCGTCAACAGCGGCGTGGGCCTGAGCGTCGGTAAGCATGAGGCGGTTCTACGGAAGCAGCCGCGCCCAGTCTCGCCGTTTTCGGACTCCATTGAGCCGCTGTCCTCAGTGCGGCGTGTGGCAAACGACGGGCCTGTGCTTGCGCTCAGCGGCGGCCGGGAAGCGCGCGAGCAGCATCGGCGCCCGGGTGGGTCGCGCCATTATCGCGCGCCCGCAATTCGGAAACGCCCCGCCGAACTTCTTATCCGCGCAATCGGCGAAGAGGATGCACTCAAACGAGCAGATGAACGCGCCTTCCGCATCGGGGGGCAGGTCACGATCCCAGCACTTGCGGTTAGGCCGCATTTCCAACGTGGAAACTCCCGCCTCCGGATGGAGACGGGAGTGTAGGCACGCCCTTTCAAGCTGAACCAAAAGCCAAAGGGCCACAGCGCTTAGGCCGCATCGGCGAGGCTCAAATCGGTGTAGCGCTTCAGGTGATGATCCACCGCGCCGAACTGGGCGTCGATCATCGTCACGCGCTTGAAATAGTGGCCGACCTTCATTTCGTCGGTCACACCCATGCCGCCGTGGATCTGCACCGCCGCCTGACCCACGAAGCGCCCGGCCTTGCCAATCTGCACCTTCGCCGACGAAGCCGCCTTGGCGCGCTCGACCGCGCTGTCGCCAAGCTTCAAACTCGCCATCATCGCCATCGAGGCGGACTGTTCGGTGGCCATGAACATATCCACCATCCGGTGCTGCAGCACCTGGAACGACGCGATGGCGACGCCGAACTGTTTGCGGGTCTTAGCGTAATCGACTGTGGAGGCGTGGATGACCTTCATCGCGCCGACGGCTTCGGCGCAAACAGCGGCGATTCCGTGATCGACCACCTCTTCCACCAGAGACAACGCGGCGTCCGCAGGGCCGATGAGGTGCTCAGGGCCGACCGAAACGTTCTCAAGATACACTTCCGACGCCCGGAAGCCGTCGACGGTCGGGTAGTCCCGGGTGGAGACGCCCTTCGCCGTTTTCGGCACGAGGAAGAGGCTCACCCCGGTCGCTTCCCGCTGCGATCCGCCGGTGCGAGTGGTGACCAGCAGGTGGTCCGCCCAGGGGGCGCCGACGACGACCGCCTTGTGGCCGCTCAGAACATAGCCCGAGCCGTCCTTCTTTGCGGTTGTCGAAAGGTCCGCGAGGTTATAGCGCCCCTTCGGCTCATAGAAGGCCGCCGCGATGATCCGCTCGCCGCCGGCGATGGCGTTGAGGTGTTCTTCCTTTTGCGCTTCCGAGCCGCCCAGGATCAGGGCCTGGCCGCCCAGCACCACTGTCTGGAGATAGGGCTCGATGACGAGGCCTTTGCCGAATTCTTCCATCACGACCATGACGTCGATCGGCCCGCCGCCAAGCCCGCCATAGGCTTCCGGCAAGGGCGCAGCCATCAGGCCAAGCTCGGCGAAGGCCGCCCAGTTGGCGGGATCACGGCCTGAGTCAGACGCCACAAACGCCTTGCGCTTATCGAAATCGTATTTGTCAGCCACAGTCCGAGCGAGGCTGTCCCGGAGCATGGTCTGTTCTTCGGTGAAATTGAAATCCATGGCGGCGCTTCCTCTTTGTCGGTTCTGCGGAAGGGTTTTAGAGCGCCGGGGGCGAAACTCAACCGGGCGCCGCTGGGGAAGGGCCGCCGTTACGGCGCCGACGCCGCCGTCCGCAGCGCCCGGACCTCGTCGAGGTAGGGCGCAATCGGTCGCATGCAGCCGAACTCCGGCAGCTCGGGCACGCAGTATTGACCAGAGAAGAACCTCTGGGAGTCCTCGCATTCGGGAGCGGCAAAATCGCGGGCGCAATGGGCTTCCCACCAAACCGTAAGTGCTGCAGCTCTTTGCAGGCCGCGCTCTTCCATCCGCATCCAATACTCCACGGACGAGAAGGACAGAAGACAAACAGTAAAGGCGAAAACCCCAACTAGGCCGGGAGCCTTTCCTTTTTCTAAAAAGACGCTGCCCAGCAGATAGACCGAAGCGCTGAGGCTCAAAACCGTTCAAGGCCCATCGGCGCGGGCCGCCCGAAGATCGCCGCGTCCTCGCCCATGAACAGCAGGATCAATGCGGCCATCAAGAAGGCTATAGCCGGAAGGTACAGGGTCGGCGACCCCTTGCCCCAAGGCGGCCAAAAGCGGCGAAGGGGCGTGCGGTCCACAGCGCTCCTGGCGTTCCCCCCGCCTGCAGACTAAAGAACGCAAAGGCCCCGGCTACGCCCGCGATCAGCGCCGCGCCAAGGGCCTTTTCGCTGGCGGTGAAAACCCGCGCCGCTGCGCCGTCAAAATGCCGGGACGCGCTCGCCAGCATCACCATCGCCCCAAGGATGAGCCCGCCCGGCTCGCCGCGGACCTCCATGGCGACGCCTCACGCCAAGAGCCCCGCCGCGCCCAGACGGCGCACCTGCGTGAAAAGCCAAAACGGCGTCCGCGCGCCGAAAGGCCTCCTGGATAGGACCTCAATCGCCCTTGATGTTATGCGACCGGCAGGCTCGCCCAGTCATTGGCGATCGAGAGCGTCACAGCGACTTGGCAGTTGTCCTGCTTGCCCAATTGTCCGCAAGGCTGGCGCGTCACGCCGACGGAGTGCTTTCCCTTCTTTGGAAAAGCCCTTATCGTCAACCATCCAAGCAGAGTCGGTCCATGGGCCTCAATCGTGGGAACCACGAGATCTAGGACCTTGGCCAGAAGCCTTTCTTCCGACCATGGCGCCTTGCCAACGAAGTGCAGCATCGACTGGTGATGCGCTGAGGTGCGCGCCGGCGCAGTCATTGCCGCCATAGGCTCCACGCTCTTGCGCTCGGCCGGCAGGAGGAGCCCGGTACGGTAATCCCGCAAAGGCCCGTCGTGGTCGGCATGACCAAGGACGCTCGCCAAACCCTCGACATAGGCCAGAAATCGCGCCTCGCCTTCAACGCCTGAACGATCTATCCTAAGCCACTCCGGTGATCGGATCACAAGCCTAGCAAACAAGGCTCTGGGCCAAATCCCCCCGTGTATGCGACCGGCTGCATCAGTTTTTGCCTCAGTAAGACTAAAGCCCCAGCACCATCTTCGCGATGATGTTGCGCTGGATCTCGTTCGAGCCGCCATAGATCGAGGTCTTGCGCATGTTGAAGTAGAGCGGCGCAGTATGATGGGCCGCATCCGGACCAATCGGAAACTCGTTGGTATCGGCGGGGAAGCCCCGGAAATACGGCATAGTGTAGTTGCCCACCGCTTCCATCGCGAGTTCGGTCAGGCGCTGTTGGATCTCGGTCCCCTTAATCTTGAGGAGCGAGCTCTCAGGCCCTGGTCCCTTGCCGGCCTGCTCATTGGCGAGGACGCGGAGTTCGGTGAACTCAAGGGCAGTCAGATCGATCTCAAGCTCGGCGATTTTGCGCCGGAAATCGATGTCCTGGATGAGCTTGCGGCCGTCGTCGGCGACTTCGGCGCGGGCAAGGTCTTTCAGCCTCTCCACGCCGCGCTTGGAGCGGGCGACCCCGGCGATGCCGGAGCGCTCGTGGGCGAGCAGGAACTTCGCGTAGGTCCAGCCCTCGTTTTCCTGGCCGACCAGCTGATCGGCAGGGACTTCGACGTTGTCGAGGTAAACCTCGTTCACCTCATGGCCGCCATCGAGCATGATGATCGGCCGCACGGTGACGCCCGGGCTCTTCATGTTGATGAGCAGGAACGAGATGCCTTCCTGCGGCTTCTTCGCGTCCGGGTTCGTCCGGCACAGGAAGAAGCCCCAATCGGCGTGCTGGGCCAGGGTCGTCCAGGTCTTCATGCCGTTGACGATGTACTTGTCGCCCACACGCTCGGCTTTGGTACGGAGGTTCGCTAGGTCAGAACCCGCGCCGGGCTCGGAATAGCCCTGGCACCACCACTCCTCGCCGGACAAAATTTTCGGCAGGAAGCGCTCTTTCTGCGCCGGGCAGCCGAAGGTGTAGATCACCGGCCCCACCATGTTGATCCCAAACGGCAGGATCGGCACGGTCTCGGCGCGGGCGAGTTCTTCGGCGAAAATGTAGCGCTGCGTTGGGCTCCAGCCCGGTCCGCCATACTGGACGGGCCACGCCGGCGCGACCCAGCCCTTGTTACCGAGGATCCGGTGCCAGGCGAGGAAGTCCTCGCGGTCGAGATCTTCCCGCGACGCCTTGCCCCGCAGGTGGGTGGGGTAGTTTTCGGCAATGAAGGTCCGCACTTCCTGTTGGAAGGCGATCTCTTCGGCGGTGAAGTCCAGGTTCATCGGCGCGCGCTCCCGCAGTATTTTCAGGCTGCGGACTATAGGCAAAGCCCGCCCGCCATCAAGGATGCCGCTTAGGGAAAGCGCTGCGAAAAAGGCAGGCGACGGCGGGCGTAAGACCTCCCTTGCGGCCCGCAACCCGCTGCCCTTCCCTTGGTCCATCCGGCGTGGTCGCAGTTCGCAAGGCGTCAAAGCCCGCGCAGGCCGCAGCCTTCCGTTCCGCCATGCCGGCCCCCTTTTCGGCGGTGTCGGTGCGCCGCCACTGGCGCGCGATGGCCCGGGCGTCATCGCGGATGTTCTGCAGCAGGTGCGGCGCGCGACCGCGATCCTGGGCGCCGATCTCCCCGGCGAACCCCGCCGCGCCCGGGGGCTCCGATTCGGACGCCTCCAGGTGCGCCAGACACTGGCTCGCTCGCAGGAACTGCGCGTCGATCAGACGCTCCGCCGCGATCGCCGGCGCTGCGGTCGACGCCAAGAGCGCGATGGCCATGAGATAGGGGAACGCATCATGCCCATCCTTTCCTCTGAAGGGCCGACGTTACGCGCTTCTGGCGGTGGACAAAGCTCTCCCGCAGCCTGCGACAGCAGGCTTCGGCGAACCCAATTCTCGACAGGGGGCGCAAGGCGCCGGCAGCGCCGCCATGGATGAAGATGACCGCAACGGCCGACCTGGATGCGACTTGGCGGAGGATTTTCACGGCGCCGACCTCGCGGCGCCGCTCTGCCTTCGGCGCTTTGCTGGCTCTTATTGTTTATCAATCATCCCTTATTGTTATTCATTATTCTTTCGTGGCTCCGCTGTACGCCGTTCGCGGGGTGCGGTAGAGGCACGGCGTGACCGAACGCGCCCTGATCCGCTCTCCGTGCATCCGCGTCTGCGCCGTCGACGGCGCTAAAGGCCTCTGTGTCGGCTGCGGCCGGACGCTGAAAGAAATCGCGCGATGGACAACCTTCACCGACGCCGAGCGCGACGCCATCTGCGAGGCCCTGCCGCAGCGACTGGCGGCGGCGCTGGCGACCCCGCCGCGGGCCTGAGCATGCGGGCGCTCGTGGCGATCCTAGCGGTGGCCTGCGCGATCGGGCTCGGCGTCGCCTGGTATTTGGCCGACCAGCGCGGCGCCGACATCGCCGACGCTTTCGCCCAGGTGTTTTACCTGTCGCTCATTGGGGTCGGCATGGCGGCTTTGGTGTGGCGGCAGGCGGAGCCGCGTGGGGAAGGCCTTGGGCGGCTTGTTCTGTATCTCGCCTTGTGGCTGGCGACCTTGGGCGGAGTGATGGCGATCTATTCGGCGCTTCATCCGTGAGCGCCTGGGCTTAACCGCTTAGGGCCTCCCACAGGATCGACGCGCCCATCAGCGCGAGAAACACCGCAAAGAGCCGTTTCAGCATGGTCCGGTCGAGCCGGTGCGCGAGCCTCGCGCCGAGGGGAGCGGTGAGCGAGGTCAAGGCCGCAACCACCACGAACCCCGGCATATTCACAAACCCGAGCGACCCCCACGGCAGCCCCGCCTGCCCCCAACCGGCTGCGACATAGGCCAAAGCCCCTGGCAGCGCGATCGCCGCGCCGAAGCCCGACGCCGTCGCCACCGCCTGATGGATCGGCCGGCCGCAGAGCGTCATCAGCGTCGTGCCGAAGGCGCCGCCGCCGATGCCCATAATCGCCGACAGCGCCCCGACCCCCGCTCCGATCCCGGCGCGCGCCAAGCCTTGCGGCATTTCGGAAGCGACCCGCCAGGTCGGCGAGGCAAGCCCCATCAAGGCCGCCGTTAGGATCATTCCGCCGCCGAACACGATCAGCAGCGCCTCTGCTTCCGCATAACCCGCGGCGAGCCCGCCGAGCCCCGCGCCGATCGCCATCCATGGCAGCCATGCCTTCAGCACCGCAAAATCCACAGCCCCCGCTTTGGCGTGGGCGGACATCGAGCGCACTGAGGTCGCCATGATCGTGGACAGCGAGGTCGCCACCGCCGCGTGCGCCCGCACGTCGTCGGGAACCCCGATCGCGCCGAAAAGGTAAAACAACGCCGGCGCCACGATCGCCCCGCCGCCAATGCCGAATAGACCCCCGAGAAAGCCCGTGGCGAGCCCCGCCCCCGTAAGCGCCGCCAGAAGCCCGATCAGCCCAATCTGCACCGCGTCGTCCTCCGGTGATCGTCGCAAGCGGTGCGCCCCACTCTCCGGCCACGAGGCCCGCCAGCAGAAGCGGACCCGGCCATAGCTGCGACAGGCGCGCCACGACATGGTCGCGGATCGCCGCGAGGCTGTCGTCGTCGGATTGGTAGAAGGGCGTGAAGAGATAACTCGTGGTCTGATAAAGCCAGACATGCAGGGCCCGCATCCGGGCGTACTCCTGCAACGCCACTTCGAGATTGGGCTGTCGGCTTAAGGCCTCCGCGAGGGCCCAAGCGTCCAGCAGAGCTAGGTTGGCGCCCTGTCCCAATTGCGGGCTTGTGCAGTGCCGGCTGTCGCCGATCGCGGCTAGGCGCCCGCGCACCGACCGCAGCGCCGTCCCATGGGAATAGCGGGCGTAAACGAGATCATCGTGAGACTGAAGCTGATCGAGAAGCGGCTCTGTCTGCGGCCAGAGCCGCAGGACCTCGGCCTTCCAGGCCTGCAGCGAGGCGGCCCGCCACGCCGCGAGATCCTCGCCCTTCAAGCTCCAGAAAAACGCCGCCTGCTGCGGCGCGCCTGGCGCCAAGCGGCCGATCGGCATCACGCCCACCATTTTGCGTGCCGCCACGTAACGCTGCTCGAGAGTGCGGGCGTGAAACCCCGCCTCAAGAGGCCAATCGAGGCTCGCCCACAGCGCGCCGTAAGGCAGGGGGCGCCGCGGCCCGTCCGCCAGTGGCGACCGGACGCCCAGCGCATCCACCAGCACGTCGAACATGCGCGACCGACGCCCGTCAGCAAAGACAAAGCCGCGCTCCTCCGCCGCCGTCACTTCGGCCTTGGCCTCAAACGCCGCGCCTGCTTGCTGGGCGGCCTCCAGCAACAGGTTGAACAGCGTTCCGCGATGCACCCCAAGCCCCATGCGGGACGCCGACGAGCCACGGTAGCGCACGTCCAGAACGATCCGTTCCTGGGGCACGACCTTGCCGAAAAGCCGCGCAATGGGCTCTCCCAGCACCTGGACCCGGGCCGCCAGGCCGATCCGGGCGAGCACATGCCGGCCCACAGGCTGCAGGATCAGGCCCGACCCGAGAGGCTGGGGGGTTTCGAGCTTGTCGAAGACAACGACCCTGTGGCCCGCGCGCGCAAGAAACGCCGCAAGCGCCAGCCCTGCAACCCCGGCCCCTGCAATCCCGATCTCATGCCGCCCCATGAGTGGCTTGTGGCGCCGAATGCGGCTTGAGCCTAGGCCAAAGCGCTGCGCCGCGCAGCCTCAGTTTCAACGACCGCCCTCGCGGCGCGCACGACCTCGAGCCCTGCGCCTTTCTTGACGCCCTCCATCGTCAGGATCCGCCGCCATGCCCGGCCGCCGGGTCGGCCATGGAACAGCCCCAGCATATGCCGCGTCATGGCGTGCAGCGAGACGCCCTCCGCCAGCCGCGCCGCCAGATAAGGCTCGTAGGCGTCAAGCGCGGCGAAGGCGTCAACAACCGGCGCCGGGTCGCCACCCAGCGCGGGATCGACCCCCAAAAGCAACGCCGGGGTATAATAGGCTGCCCGCCCCAGCATGACCCCATCGAGCCCGTCCGCCTCCTGGAGCGCCTGCTCCAGGGTCTCAAGACCGCCATTGAGATGGATGGCAAGATCGGGCCGCAGCGCCCTCAGCCGCCGCACGATGGCGTAGTCCAACGGCGGAATGTCGCGGTTCTCTTTGGGCGACAGCCCCTGCAGCCATGCCTTGCGGGCATGGACGATGAAGGTCCGGCACCCCGCGGTGGCGACGGTTTCTACAAAGCCGAACAAGCTTTCTTCGGGATCCTGATCGTCGACTCCGAGCCGGTGCTTAACCTCCACTGGGACGCCTTGCGCCACTTCCGCCATCGCTGCGAAGAGTTCGGCCACGAGCCCGGGCTCCTTCATCAGACAGGCCCCGAAGCGCCCCTCCTGCACCCGGTCTGAAGGGCAGCCGACATTAAGATTGATCGCGTCATAGCCCCAGTCCGCGCCGATGCGGCTCGCCTGACGTAGCTTTTCGGGGTCGCTGCCGCCGAGTTGCAGCACGACGGGATGCTGGCCCTCGTCAAAGCCCAGAAGCTTGTCCCGATCGCCGTGCAGGACCGCGTCGGCGGTGACCATTTCGGTGTACAGCACGGCCCGCCTGGACAGCACGCGGTGAAACGACCGGCAATGCCGGTCAGTCCAATCCATCATTGGAGCGACGGAGAATCTAGCCCATTGTTTTTTGGACGGATTTTCGTTAATATTCATGGGTCAAAACCAGAACGTGTGCGCTGTGTGTGCACTGGAGTTCCCGGAACGTCCCGGGAATTCCCGGCACGATTGCACACATAGTGCACACAGAAAAGGTTTGGATCGGACGGGCATTGCCGCGACGGAGGTTGGACCGACTTCTGAGGTCCATCAATGACTTAACACCCGCGGCAAGCGCCTTGGTCTGGATATTGCGGATTTGGACCGACCGGCCTTGCCCCGACCGAAACGGGACACGACTGGAGCCAAACTCGGGCGGAAAGGCGAAGGGCATGGCGACGTTTACACTAATGAGAACCGGTTCCTGGCGCGCCCAGGTGCGCCGCAAAGGCGTATACGCCGCCGAGACCTTCCATCGCAAAACCGACGCGCAGGCTTGGGCCCGCGAAGCGGAATTGGCGATCGATCAGGGCCTGAAACCGCCCAAGCGTGGCCAGGTTGCGACGCCGAAGAGGGGCCAGCTAACGATTGGAGATTTGATCGACCTCCACCTCAACGACATGCGGGAGATGCGCAAAGACACCGCGCGATCCAAGATGTTCGTGCTGCGCCAGCTCAAGCAGGACCTTGGCCACGTCGCCGTTGAGGCGCTTACCCGCGAAGCGATCATCGACTATGGGCGCCAACGCGCTGCCGCCGGCGCCGGCCCGGCCACAGTTGTCATTGACGTCTCCTATCTGAACACGATCCTCACCCACGCCGCCGCCGTGCACGGCATCACCGTCTCGCTTGAGCAGCTCAAACTCGGCCGGGCCGCCCTTTCGCGGCTCGGGATCGTGGGCAAGTCGAAAGAACGCGACCGACGCCCCACGCAAGACGAGCTTGATCACATCACTGCATGGCTCGACGGCAATCCCCGCCAGTCCATTCCCGCGGGCCGCATCACCCGGTTTGCGGTGGCGAGCGCCATGCGTATCGAGGAGATTTGCCGAATTCGCTGGGCCGATCTCGACGACCGGAAACGCACCGTGATCGTCCGCGATCGGAAAGATCCTCGCAACAAGGAGGGCAACCATCAGCGCGTCCCGCTACTTGATGCAACCGGCTATGACGCCTGGGGGCTGATCCAAGAGCAGGGCAAACTGACCGGCCACCTCGATCGCATTTTCCCCTACACGCCGGACTCGGTGAGTACGGCGTTTCGACGAGCCTGTCGTGAGCTTGAGATTGAGGACTTGCGATTTCACGACCTGCGCCACGAAGCCGCCAGTCGCCTTTTCGAGGCCGGTTTCGCCATCGAGCAGGTGGCCCTCGTGACCGGACACAAGGATTGGAAAATGCTGCGTCGTTACACCAATCTGAAGCCAGAGGATCTGCACGACCGCGCCAGCGACTTGGCCGCCCAGCGCAAGAGTGCGGCGCGCTCCCGCTCAACTCACTCAGGGCGCGTCGCAGCGGAGGCGGCTGCGAACGAATCGGGTAGCGATACGATCCGCGTACCCCGATCCAGCAGGCGGCGCGGTGCGACAGCGACGGAAGACATTTAAGAGCGCGCGCTTTCAGCGCCGCAGCCAACCTTCACGTTCATCCGGATCAAACAGATGCTCGTCCATGAACCGTCGCAGATCTTCAACGCGGTAAACGATGCGCCGCCCTAGACGGCAGAACTTCGGCCCCTTCCCCATAGCCCGCCAATTCGCGAGCGTCTTCGGCGCAACGTTTAAGAACGCCGCCGCCTTTGGCGCGGTATAGGCATAGGCCGGTTCGGATTTTGAGACTTCGTCCACAGCTCCTGCGTCAGCATTCGGCATCTGGCACTCCCAACTCCAGTTTGACGATTGCGAGTTGATGCAAGGGGTCCGCTATTGCGGCGCTTTGGGTAGCACTGCAGCGCATCGCGTAGCTTCTGAAAGGGGCAAGCCCAACGCTTCGAACGTCGCAGCGATCAATGTGGCCCAAAATGAGCCGTTGATGATTGCCTTTTCCGATCACCACTCTTCAGCAGAGCCTGGGGTGCAGTCAGCCAGCGGGCGTCGCCCCTGCGGCTAGGGGACGTGGGTAGCCCGCGCGGCCGCGGCGTCGAGGGGTGAAGCGGATCCGGGAAAAGTCCGGGGGACTTTTCCCCCGCCGAACGCGCCTCCATGCCCTCGACCCCACGCCCTAAGCGCGGGCGGAAGAAACGGGTCGCCGCAGGTGGCGACCCCGGCGCGCATTTCGCCGTCGGGAAGCTCAAGGAGCTTTCCCATGAACGTTAACGCTCAACCTGAGACCGAGTTGAATGACGCTGCGACCGACACCGGGTTCGCACACATCCCCCTCAACAGACTGACAATCTCAGACCAAAACATCCGCCGCACCCATCGCAGGGCCGATCTTGAGGCGCTGGCGGCATCCATCAAATCGCTCGGTCTTATGCAGAACCTCTCCGTCACGCGCGCCGACGGCGACCGCTTCACCGTGGTGGCTGGCGGTCGCCGATTGGCGGCGCTAAAGGCGCTCGCCACGCAAGGCGCCATTGCACGGGATTTCCCGGTGCCGTGT